>DAIMKZ010000037.1:0-17518 GCA_036721445.1 Candidatus Delongbacteria bacterium | reverse complement strand
CCATCTGTCCAGTCCCAGATTTGAAGCAAGTTCCCTGTTCTTAGCTGAAATATGCGTTACCCGCGGTTCAACAGCCCTGATCTTTCCGCTGATCTCATCCAAGGATGATATTCCGATCTTGGAATACGATTTTCCGTACTCTTTAACAAGAAGATCCTTTGATGTTATTGCTGCACTGTTAAGCTGTATCTTGACAGTTCCCTGGTAATACAGCGGTCTGTTTGAAGTGTCCTCGTCTTTCAGAGCGTGTCCGAACACAATACCGCACGCAATCAATAGCGTACACAAAATTTTCCCCATACTTCTCCTCCTCCTCTGTTTAAACTTTCATTTACTTTTTTATACTATAAGCCTGTCTGTTTCAGGGAAAAACTGAGTTTAAATATAATGAAAAAAACAAAAAAGTAAATGAATATTTTATTGATCTTTAACTTTAATCAGTAAAAGTTTTGATTTGTTTTGATAATTATGTAAATTTCAGAAAAAACGGAGGCATAATGGGATCGGTCGTATTCATTTCCGGGGCGAACAGCGGGATAGGCAAAGCCTGTGCGGAGAAGTTCGCTGAGAGAGGAGCTAAACTTATCCTCTGCTCAAGAGATATTGAAAAGCTTATCAGGACCGCTGACGGTATAAACAAAAAATACGGAACTGAGATACTTACTTATCAGCTTGACGTCAGGGACAGGGAAAAGGTCTCGAGAGTTATCGGCGAACTGCCTAAGAAATGGCAGAAGATAGATATTCTGATCAATAATGCGGGAGGGGCATTGGGATTGGAGAAATTCCAGGACGGGAACATTGACGACTGGGACGAGATGATAGATTCGAACATGAAGGGACTTTTATATCTGTCAAGGAATATCCTGCCGCTGATGATAAAGAACGGTAAAGGTCACATAATTAATATCGGTTCGATAGCGGGAGTCGCCGCGTACCCGAACGGAGCGGTTTACTGCGGAGTGAAGGCTGCGGTCAGGCTGATAAGCGACGGTATCCGCATGGATACGGTCGATACTCCGGTCAGGGTGACTAATATTCAACCCGGCCTTGTCGAGACGAATTTCAGCGTTGTGAGGTTCCACGGAGATAAAGAGAGAGCGAAAAAAGTATACCAGGGTCTGAAAGCCCTGACCGCCGGAGATATAGCTGATCTCGTATACTACTCGGCAAGCGTACCGGCGCACGTCCAGATCTGCGAGGTGACGGTCACTCCGACCGCGCAGGCTTCGGCTACTGTCGTTCACAGAAAATAGACTGTCAGTGTCCTTCTTTCTTTTTATAAATGCCGGGATATAGCTCTGCCGCACAGTCGGGGCAGAGCCCGTGTGAAAATTTTGCAAGCGAATGGTCGGAAATATAGTGCTCTATCTGCTGCCACTGGTTCTTAGATGTCTTGATTTTCTTGCAGTTCGCGCAGATTGATATAAATCCTTCAAGCAGCCTTATCCTTTTATAAAGTTTTCTTAACAGAATTATCTGAAGTGTCATAATAACAATAAAAATAAATATCTCAATTCCGATCTCGCCATACCTCTGACTGTAAGATGTTGGAGCGTCGTTGAAGATCATGTTCGGAATATCAATGAATTCGTTTCCCAGCGTCAGGAGAAGGAAAAGCATAAGGATAGCTGTCTGAGAAACCGCCATTCTGAATAATGTTCTGTTCTTCATAGTAATCCTTCACTTATATGTAATTTATTTTGAAATTTCGAAGTATTTTACTTTATACGGAAATGTAAGTTCCTCTATGATGCTAATAGCTTTACAGGTCTGTAATCTCTACTGTCCCGACGGCTTTTCTTACGATAGCTTCGATGTCGACTTTCTTTTCTTCCCTTTCCAGATTGTACACTTTGGATTTTGTGTTCGGGTTCGGGGGAAGGAAAAGAGTGCAGCAGTCATCATAAGGCAGTACTGAGATATCGAAAGTTCCGATCCGACGGGCTATTTCGATGGTCTCATCTTTATCATAACAGATCAGCGGTCTAAGAACCGGAAGTTCGGCTAATGTGTCAATACAATGCAAGTTCTCGAGCGTCTGACTCGATACCTGACCTAGACTTTCGCCTGTGATCAGAGCTTTGAACTCGTATTCTCTCGCGATCTCATTGGCTATCCTCATCATCATCCTTCTGCCCAAAACAACGAAATACTGTTCGTCCGTGAGCTTTTTGAGCATCAGCTGAGTTTCTGTAAAGTTAACGGTGAAGATCCTAATTCCGGTCTGATATTCCTTAAGCTTCTTTGCGAGCTCAAAAACTTTCTCTTTAGCCTTCTGGGAAGTATGCGGAGGAGAATGAAAATATATGCAGTTCAGGTAGCAGCCTCTTTTCTGGGCCAGATAACCGGCTACCGGAGAGTCGATACCGCCCGAAAGAAGAAGCCCGACCTTACCTGAAGTACCGACCGGAAGTCCCTTCAAACACTGATGTTTTTCAGAATAAACTATCGTGAAGTCCTGGAGCAACTCGACGTAGATCGTCATATCGGGATTGACGAGATCTACTTCAAGATGCTGGAATTTCGTCCAGACCGCCGATCCTAAGTCCGAAGCTATCTGCAGTGATGTTTTCGCGAAATTCTTGAATGGTCTTCTAACTTCGATCTTGAATGTTTTAGGATCCCTTTGGGCGATTACCTCCGCAGCCTGTCTTATGCATTCATCTGCGATTCTGCTCAAGTCGTTCTCTATCTCAATTCCCGGACTGATGCTGTTCAGGCCGAATATTCTTGTTCTCAATTTTTCAGTAATGAGATCTTTTTCGGCGTCGTTGTCCACTTCAGCCTCGAATAAGAACCTACCGAAAAGTTTTACTTTTCTGACCTTGTGGTCCCTTAGCACTGCGTAACAGTTCTTGATCACCATATCCTCAAAAAAACGCCTGTTCTTTTTCTTGAGCATCAGTTCGCCGTATTTTATAAGATAAATAATTTTCATAATTTCCCGGATGATTTTTTTCTATTGAACAGTCCTGCTGTAAGAACTGCACCGTTCAGTAACAGCAATAATAGCGCAAAATACCTGCCGTATAAAGTATAGAATGTAAGTTCACCGTTCAAAGGTAAGCTGACAGTATTCTGAGTGTTTTTCTCGTTATAAAATAAAATATTCTGCTCACCGGTCGGCAGGAAGAGAGAATTCTCGGCTTTATTCGCAAGCCTTACAATGCTTCTTCTGTTCTCGATCGCCCTGAAGATGTTGAATCTGCTGTGCTGATATACCTGCCTGGAATTTTCATACCACGCGTCATTTGAAACATTGACAATGAACTCCGATCCTTTGCGTACAAGCGAGGCATTGTAGTAAGGGAAAAGTGCTTCATAGCAGATATTCGTATGAAATTTATTTCCGGAAGTCATCTCGAAAGGAGCGTTATTTTCACCTTTATCGAAATTAGCCTGACCGAGTGATATCTGCTTAAGAAAAGTCAACGCCCAGGCGAAAGGGAAACTCTCACCGAAAGGTACAAGTTTTCGTTTATCATACCTGAATTTACCGTTGTTCTGATCAAAGAAAAATACGCTGTTGAATTTCTTGAATGATTCTGTATCAGGAAAATAATCATAACCGAGTGATCCTATACAAAGATCGATCTTTTTATCTGCTGCGAAAATCAGGAAATCGCCTATATACGACGGATTGTTCTCCAGATATCTTGGGAAATTGCTTTCACCCCATATTATAAGATCGGGATTTTCAACTAAAGCTGCTTCGCTAAGCTTCATCTGAGTATCGATGATATTGTTGAAATTCTTTTTCTCCCACTTGTACTCCACATCGAGTCCGGGATGGATCACAGCGGCTTTAATTTCACCTGTAGTGTCCAGCTGTTTACTGATATATCCCATTCTTAGCCATCCGAAGATGATCAGACCGAAAAACAGGAGCAGTGCTGCCTGAAAACGAGTATAAGCACGGAAGCAATCCTTTTTCATAAAGTATTTAATGGAACTGTAAATTGAGATCGAGATATAAAGAACTGCTATTGAGACCGATGTGACTCCGAAATATTCCGCTATCTGAATAAATTCGGTTTTGCCAGTTAAAGTATGTGCAATGTAGGTCCAAGGGAAAGCGAGTTCTTCGAAAAGCATGGCTGTTTCAATTCCTCCCCATATAAGCGGCAGTGCCCATATAGCTCTCTGCCCGATAAGCCTGCGTGAATATTTGTAAATTAGCCCGAGAAGTGCGTAATATGAAGCACTTACCAGGAACAGTCCCATACCGGAGATGATCTGTATCCACAAAGCATCTGCACCGGAGTTTGAAAATATCCACCAGCATGATGCCATCGTCAAAGATAATCCGAAGAAGAAACTGTATCGGACTGATCTTTCGGGGTCGGTATAAAGAGAATGAATGAGCGGAAGGAGAAATAAAATTACTGCATAAGTGCTTTGAACAGGAGGAAAAACGAACCCCGTTGTAAGTCCGGAGATCATTACTGATACTAACAATATTTTATTTCCTGTCATTTTCACTATTTATCCAAAACCTTATTGCTTCTTTTTATAGCACAGAACTCTCCGCACATGGAGCAGACGTCTTCGTCAAGGGGAGCTGCTGATTCGCGGTAGGCTTTGGCTTTCTCGGGATCTATTGCAAGGTCTATCTGAGCCTTCCAGTCGAGGTCGTGACGGGCTTTGCTCATGGCGTTATCCCAGTCCATGGCTCCGGGAAGGCCGAGCGCCAGATCAGCGGCGTGGGCGGCAATACGCGAAGCTATGATACCTTCTTTCATATCGTCAAGGTCGGGCAGGCGGAGATGTTCAGCCGGAGTAACGTAGCACAAAAAGTCCGCCCCGTGAGCCGCCGCAAGGGCTCCGCCAATCGCGGATGTGATGTGGTCGTAGCCGGGAGCGATGTCCGTGACGAGAGGTCCCAGCACGTAGAAAGGCGCGCCGTGACAGAGCTTCTTCTGAAGCTGCATGTTCGGGATTATCTCGTTAAGAGGAACGTGTCCCGGTCCTTCGATCATGACCTGCACTTTCCTCTTCCAGGCCTGCTTAGTCAGTTCGCCCAGCATGATTAGCTCCTGGATCTGCGGCGCGTCGGTGCTGTCTTTAATGCTCCCGGGTCTCAGTCCGTCGCCGAGGCTTAACGTCACGTCGTATTTCTCGCAAAGGTCCAGCAGTCTCTCAAAATGATCGTAGAACGGGTTCTCCGCGTTGTTCTCCTCCATCCATTCCATCAGGATCGATCCGCCTCTTGAGACGACATGCGTCAGTCTTCTGTTCTTTTTAACTCTTTCAACGACCACTTTTGTAAGCCCGGCGTGAATGGTCAGAAAGTCGATCCCATCTAGTATGTGTCTTTCAGTAATTCCGAACCATTCGTCAACTGTAATATCTTTAATTGGTTTGTCGATATATTCTCTTACCGTATCATAAATCGGAACGGTACCCAGCATTACGGGTGATTCTTCCACGATAAGCTTCCTGAAAGCCTGTGTATCCCCGAATGTGCTCAGGTCCATGATAGCGTCGGTTTTAAGATCAAGTGCGGTCCTTACCTTCTTCATCTCCATATCGAGATTGAAACAGTCCTTCGAGACCCCGAGGTTGACGTTGACTTTCGTCCTGAGTCCTTTGCCGATGCCTATACCTTTAAGATTCTTGTGATTTTTGTTCGCGGGGATCACGATCTTACCTTCGCTCATCAGCTTCAGCAGCTCGTTCTCGCTTATCTTTTCGGACTTCAGCACGTCTTTCATCTGAGGCGTTACAATTCCTCTTGACGCCGCGTCCATCTGTGTCGTGTAATCCATTGTCTATCCCGTTGTTTTATTAAAATTATCAATGATCTTGTTCAGCGCAATTATTTTTGCCTTTATATCATCGGCTCCTGTAATGTCGGAAATTATAGCTACAGATTTAACGCCCGATTTTAAAACCTGTTCAAGATTATGCTCCTTGATCCCTCCGATAGCAGTGAACGGTATATTAATGTTCTCCGCCGCGTAATTCAGATAATCCATACCTAAAGCATCACCTGCGTCCTTTTTAGTATTCGTCTGAAATACCGGACCGATACCGATGTAATCCGCTCCGTCCGAAACCGCTTTTTCACCCTGTTCCGGATTTTCTGTTGAGATGCCGATCATAAGAGAAGAAGAAAGCTTTCTTATGTCTGATACTGAAAGGTCGTTCTGCCCGCAGTGTATGCCGTCGGCTTCGGTAATAAGCGCTAAATCGAGATAGTCATTAACGATGAACAGCGCGTCTGCGTCTCTGGTCATCTTTCTGATCTCGCGGCATTCCTCAAGAATAGCTTTTCTGGATATTCTCTCTTCCTTTTCACGGTACTGGATTAATTTTATTCCTGCAGCGATCATCTCTTTAGCCACGAAAATATTAGATCTGCCTTTCGAAAATTCTTCAGCTGTTATTCCGTAAAGTCCTGACGGCAGTAATTTATTGATCTTTGAAGCCGCCTGCTTCTCAAGCTCATATACCGAAAATCTTATTGTTTCGACAGTTTTGGCTTTTTCATACTTACCGGCAAGTTTAAGGTTCTCTTCTACGCTTCTTAATGCTTCCTCGATACGCTTGAAGTTCGCCGTTACGAACTCTTTTCCCGAACTCCGTTTGTCGATCCCGGAAGACTGCGAAAGCGACAGTCCGTTATCGTTCAGAGACTCCCGGCTCGATATCATCATGCCGTCGAATTCTTTCAGACTATCCCTCACTTCGTGTCTGAGATCCCTGAGTTTCCCGTTAAGCTCTCTGTCGGGCGAAGCGAACCTGAAATGATCCTCCAGTGTCCTCAGACCTTCCGATATCCTGTTCGCGTTCGCGTCTATTATTCTGTAAATATTGTTCATTTCAGCCTTTGTTCTTACATTACTTCGACTTTGATACCTTTCTGGAAAGTGTCGGCGTCGAGATTACTCATAGTGTCGATCAGCTGGATGCGGAATGTGCCGGTACCGCCTTGTGCTTCCATAGTTTTTTTATAAGCGATCTCTCCGCACAGACCCATCGCAGCGACTGATGCTGCAGCAGCTCCGAGAATGTCGCCGGGATTTGCGCCGCAGTATGCGGCCGTAAGTACAGTCAACATGCAGCCTGTGCCAGTTATCTTCGACATCATCGGATGCCCGTTGCGGATGACATAGGCTTTTTCCGCGTCGGCGACAATATCGATAGCGCCCGTAACTGCTATGACAGCATTTTTCTGCCTGCTGACCTTTTTGACGAATCTTACAGCTTCGGAAAGGTTCTCTTCTGTCACCGCGTCGCTGACATCGGCGTCAACCCCCCTTGTGGTTCCTGTGCCTCTGGCGATGGTCTTTATCTCCGATATATTGCCGCGGATAACTGAGAACTGTACTTCATCTATCAGTCTGAATGTTGTATCTGTACGAAGCGCCGAAGCTCCCGCTCCTACCGGGTCGAGTATCACGGGATGTCCGAGTCGTGCCGCCTCTTTTCCTGCTTCGATCATGGATGCGATAGTTCTCTCATTGAGAGTGCCTATGTTAATTGCCAGGGCGCTGCAGATCGCAGTAATCTCTTTTACTTCCCGGATGTCGTCCGCCATTATCGGAGCGGCACCTGCCGCGAGCAAAATGTTCGCGCAATCGTTGACCGTTACGTAATTGGTGATGCTGTGAACCAGCGTGTGCTTATTTTTTACGTTTTCGAAAATGTTTTTGAGCATAGTGATTTATACCTCCGTCATGTATTTAAAATTTGGCGGAGGATAAGTAATATCAGCATTTGCAGATATAATGGAATTGTTGTAGAATGTTCTGAATGATTTGCTGTTCAAAATAATGTTCATGCCGCTTTCCTCCGTCGGTATTATCCGAATCAGGTTCCAAGGGTCGGGATAAATCCCTCTCAGCCGTGAAAAGGCACCCCCAGGGCCGGAATCAAATATAAGAAATCTTTTTCTTACATCAAAGAGAATTAATTAAAAAAATATCTAATTTTACGCTTTACATCGTCCTTAAAATATAGTAATTTTATATTCAGCGAAATATTCGGGAATAAAAGTTCTGTTATGGATCTGAAAAGAGAAAAAGAGATTTTTAAAAAGAGCCCTACTGTAAGACTGAGCAGGAAGTTATATGACTCTGTAAAAGTTAATTTTACTTCAAAGCTTATTTTTCTTTTGATAGGTATTGCTCTTTGGCTTAATATTAATCTACAGAAAGACTATGAAACTACGGTCGATATTCCTATAAGGCTGAATAATATCATTGCAGGCAAGACTCTGCTGGATCCGATTCCTGAAAAAGCAAGGATCAAAATAAGATCTAAAGGTAAGGATATTCTTTTATCGGATTTTTCAGAAGATGTTTATTTCGAAATTGACGGATCTACTTTTACTGATTCCGCTACGATCAGGATCAACATGGATTATTTTGTAAACTCTTCCGGAACTGAGCTTGAACCTCTGTTTATTTTTCACCCTCAGGAGATAAGCATAATCTATGATGATCTTATGAATTCAAAAGTACCGGTCATTCTTGATTACAGGTTTACTCCTGCTCCGGGTTATGTTACTTCAGGAAAATTCAGAATGCATCCTGATTCTGTTACTATCACCGGTCCGGAATCAAAAGTAAAGAAGATAAAAAGCATAAGGACGTCAAATATCTCAGAAGATAATGTAACTGCGGGATTCTCAAAAAAGATAGATCTTATCACAATTGATCCTGCCAGTCTGAAGTATTCAGACATAAGCGTTACTGTCAGCCAGGAAGTAGTCCGAAAGGGAGCTGTTACTTTTAAGGCACCCATAAGAATAATCAACAAGCCGGAAAACATGAACCTTCTTCTTGATCCGATAGCTGTTGATATTACGGTCGTCGGTCCTGTCAGTGAGCTTCAGATGATCACTTCCGATGATTTTTCCGTAACAGCAGATGCAGGGGAGCTTGATAATATTACTAACAAAATACCCATAAAAGCATCATCTGAACTTAAGCTTGAGTGGAAACACTCGGCTAACGAGGTCAGAGCAATACAATATTAAAACGGAGGTTAATGTGAAGAAATATATATCCGCAGTTCTTACTCTCCTGATGTTCTCTTACCTTTATCCGGCCCAGGCGACCAGAATTAAGGTGGATGGAATGATAGACAATGGTCTGGCTTTCTATATAGAGCGCAGCATAAGTACGGCTGTCAAGGAAGGATCGAACCTCATCATTTTCGAGATCAATACGTTCGGCGGAAGGGTCGACAGCGCAACTAAAATAAAGGATCATATACTAAATTCGCCGATCGAAACAGTTGCCTATATCAACAAAAGAGCTATTAGCGCCGGTGCTCTGATATCATTAAGCTGTAAAAAGATAGTGATGGCCGAAGGCAGTACCATAGGTGCCGCCACCGTTGTGGACCAGGAAGGTGAGAAGCAGTCTGAAAAGAGTCAGTCCTATTTCCGTTCTGAGATAGGTTCAACTGCAGAGCTGAACGGAAGAAACAAGGAGATCGCCCGGGCGATGGTGGATGAAGATATAGAGATCGAAGGTGTAACTGAAAAGGGTAAACTCCTTACATTAACTGCAAAAGAAGCCCTCGAACATCAGATGTGCGATAAGATAGTCCATAACGATGAAGAACTTTTCCGGTATCTGGGAATAACGTCATCCGATATTTCAGAGACTACTATTTCGATCGCGGAAAGAATAGTCAGATTCCTTACAAATCCCATAATCAGTTCTCTTTTGATAACTCTGGCTTTTCTGGGTCTGATATTTGAGGTGAAGACAGCAGGCTGGGGTGTAGGCGGAACGGTCGGACTGATAGCTCTTGTTCTTTTCTTCGGATCTCACTATGTGATCAATATGGCTGATCACATTGAAGTGATCGTGTTTCTTACGGGACTGATACTGCTGCTGATAGAAATACTTGTAGTACCGGGTTTCGGAGTGACAGGGATACTCGGACTTTTAGCGATCGGAGCTTCGTTCTTTATGACTCTTGTCGGAGACAACCCGACGCTTGACGATTTTCTTAACGCAGGTGCAGTCTTGAGCGGCTCATTCACTCTGTCTCTTGTCGGATTGTATTTTATGGCTAAATACCTTCCGGATGCTAAGTTTCTGGATTTTCTTATTGTCAGAAAGCAGCAGGCGAAAGGCGCGGCAGTAAAAGATTCTCTACATCTTGCCGTTCTTACCGGAAAAACAGGGAAAGCTGTTACAGATCTAAGACTTAGCGGAAAGGTCGAGATAGAGAATGAGGTTTATCAGGCTGTATCCGCCAATGAATATATTAACTCGGGAGAACCTGTAAAGGTATCTAAGGTCGAGGGTAACAGGATAGTAGTGATCAAAGGTGAAATTTAAATAAAAGGAGGCTCAAATGCCGACACCAGTAATCGTCATCATTGTAGGGATATTATCCCTCATAGCATTATCGATCTTCATTTCTTTCGTACCGATCCCGCTGTGGATCAATGCGCTTTTTGCAGGCGTAAAAGTGTCTCTCGGATCACTAGTCGGAATGAGGCTGAGAAAAGTCCCTCCGACAGTTATAGTAAATGCGCTCATAACCGCGGTAAAAGCAGGGCTTCAGCTTACGACCAACGATCTTGAAACCCACTATCTTTCCGGCGGTAATGTTCTGAGGGTAGTTACGGCTCTCATAGCGGCAGATAAAGCTAACATTGCACTTGATTTCCAGATGGCCTGCGGGATCGACCTTGCGGGAAGAAATATACTTGAAGCTATTCAGACTTCCGTAAATCCCAGAGTTATAGACGCGCCCGTCACAGGCAAGATAGGAGCCGTCGCAAAAGACGGGATCCAGCTGTATGCAAAAGCAAGAGTGACGGTAAGGACGAATATTCAGACTCTTGTCGGCGGTGCTACTGAAGAAACGATCATCGCAAGGGTAGGAGAGGGGATCGTATCCGCGATCGGTTCATCGGAAACTTACAAGGTCGTTCTTGAAAACCCTGACTATATCTCTAAAAAAGTACTGGATAAGGGTCTTGATGCCGGAACAGCTTTCGAGATACTTTCCATAGATATTGCTGATGTCGATGTCGGAAAGAACGTCGGAGCTGAACTTCAGGCTGATCAGGCGACATCGGACCTTAAGGTCGCCCAGGCTAAAGCTGAGACCAGAAGAGCTATGGCTGTCGCCGAAGAGCAGGAGATGAAAGCAAGAGTTGTAGAAATGCGTTCAAAAGTCGTGGAAGCTGAAGCTCAGATTCCTCTGGCTATGGCCGAGGCTTTCAGATCTGGAAATATGGGCATTATGGACTATTACAGGATGAAGAACATTCAGGCGGATACGGCCATGAGGGAGAACATTTCAGATCCCGGCGACAGTAAGTAAGCGTAAAATTGTATAATTAACAACGGCGGTCTGTTATGGAAAAAATATTCGTTTTTATTATTATAATGATTATATCGTCGCTGATCTCGAAGAATAAAAAGAAGAAGGCTGAAGAAAATTTCAGGAGTACGCGACCGGTTCAAATTAAAGGGAAGAGTAACGGATATGATCCAAAACAGCCATCTCAGCCTGTGAATGATCTGAAAAGTCTGCTGAATTCTTTAAAGAATATTGAGCAGAGCAGCATAAAGAAAACTGAGTATCACTCTGATTCTTATGATGATTCTCGATACGATCATGAATCGGTTGGAGAAGACATAAGTTATCACGAAACGGAGAAGTCTTCGGATGAGATCAACAGATCAAAAATCAGAGGTTACGAAACTTCCTACGACGAACTTCACAGTTCTGAAGCAGATACAGCTTCAAAGGAAAAATCAAGACTGGATAAGGAATTTTACAAAAAACACGAGCGTGATACAGCTCCAAAGAAAACTGTAAGGAACAAACTTTTCGAAACCAGGGATAAGCTGAAAGATGCAATAATAGTATCAGAGATACTGAAGAGAAAATACACTTAATAAACTGTACTCTTACCGTTTATGTATTTTATAACCCTCGAGAACATCAATGGTCTCGAGGGTTTTTCTTTAGAGCAGTCGATATAAGAGACATCGATCCTCAGGGGCTTATCAAGAACCTGAACAGAAACAAATCCCGGAGTGCTCCACAGCCTTGGTCTGGTAATAGAACCAGTATTGATCACTAGAGGACCGTCAGAACCGTTGCCTGAATAAATGTTGAACACATGCGTGGTCGCTGATAACACAAGATCAGCTTTCTGATCAACAAGTTCTTTCTCCTCGGAATTGAGGACATCGAGCCAGTAACCAAGCCTCGAATGTGCACCTAAAATAATTATATCGGTCTTATTCTTTTTTATTCTTTTAAGCGTTTTCATCATGAACTCTCTTGAACTTTTTCTGAAGCACAGGGAGTCGTCGTTAGGTTTATCAGGATAGTGAAGCGAAATAAAATGTACATTTATACCTTTATTTGTCAGTACGGCATAATAGTCGGCTCCGGAGCCGCTGAATTTGACATTGCTTCTGCTTTTTATGTCAATCAGATCGAACAATGCTTTTCCCGCGCCCCAGTCAGACTGATCTTTTCCGTAAAACTCGTTATCGTTATCGGCAATAGCCGGATAAAAATTTCTCTGCCACCATTCATTCGAGGCTAAAAATTCTATAAATTTATTTTGGGTGCCTTTTTTAACATGATCGCCCATTCCTATAACGTAATTTTCACCGTTAGACTTTATCCATTCGGTCATGGTCACAAATTCCCGCCTGTCATTACCATCGCCTGTATTGTCGGAAAATATTGAGAATGAAAAAAGCGGAATGTCAGATGAAAATACCGACAAACAGAGCGAAAGGATCGTAAGAAAAATGATTTTAAACATTGGAATTTTTCCTGATTTATTCCTAAATTTAACACTTTAAACCGTAAAATTCAATTAAGGTTTTGAAATGGATAAAAATAAATTCGTTGAAAACATAAAAATTCTCAGAGACGAGTATAAAAAATGGAACGCTCCGATAGTAACTCTGATTTCAGTTCAGACAAAAGATCCTTATAAGGTGCTGATCAGCACTTTGCTTTCACTAAGAACGAAAGACGAGGTTACCGCTAAAGCATCCTACAGGCTGTTCGAAAAGGCTGACACACCCAAAAAAATGATCAAACTTTCGGCAGAAGAGATTCAAAAACTTATTTTCCCCGTCGGATTTTATAAGACAAAATCAAGAACTATAATTGAGACATCAATTCTGCTTATTGAGAAGTATGATTCGAAAGTACCTGACAATCTAGATGAGCTCCTGAAGATCAAAGGTGTAGGCAGAAAAACCGCGAATCTTGTTCTATCACTCGGTTACGGTCAGAACACTATATGTGTCGACACTCACGTACACAGAATTTCTAACAGATGGGGAGCGGTAAAAACGAAAACGCCCGAGGAGACCGAGTTCACGCTCATGGAG
This sequence comes from Candidatus Delongbacteria bacterium, assembly GCA_036721445.1. Taxonomy (GTDB): domain Bacteria; phylum UBA4055; class UBA4055; order UBA4055; family UBA4055; genus UBA4055. Next base: position 4,163 of record DAIMKZ010000037.1, on the reverse strand, counting down.
AAAATTCCCAGAAAGTACTGGAGTGAGATAAACGATCTGATGGTCGCGTTCGGTCAGACTATATGCAGGCCGGTCGGACCTAAATGCGGAGAGTGTAAAGTAAAAGAATGTCCTGCAAGAAGGATATGAAAAATGTTGACTATTTTAGACTTTCAGGTTAAATTTGAGGCATGGAAATTATTAAATTGACATAAGGAGCAGTAAATGGCTAAAGAAAAGAAAAGTGAACTCGAGATGCTGGGAGAGAAACTTCTGTTTAAAAAGAAGAACGGATGGGAAGGGATACCAAAGAAGGAATTCGATGAGATAATGGCTTTGTCGGAAGGTTACAAAAACTTTCTCGACTCAAGCAAAACAGAAAGAGAAGCGATCGTAACTGCGGAATATATTTCGAAAAAATTCGGTTTCGTTAACATTAAAAAAGCGAAAAAGACCGACAGGAAGCTTTTCTTAAGCTATGACGGTGTATGCGGAGCTCTTGCTGTTATAAAGGATCCTAAAACGATAAAAGACGGTCTTCTGATAAACGGCGCTCACATCGACGTTCCAAGAATAGATCTCAAGCAGTTCCCTCTGTATGAATCCGAAGATATGGCATACATGAAAACACATTACTACGGCGGTATAAAAAAATACCAGTGGGTAACAAGGCCGCTCGCTCTTCACGGAGTGATCGTGACCGAAAGCGGTAAAAGCATCAATGTGAGCATAGGAGAAAAAGACGAGGATTTCGTATTTACGATAAACGATATTCTGCCTCACCTTGCTCAGGACCAGTACAAAAAAACTCCCGCAACAGTAGTTGAAGGCGAGCAGCTGAATATCCTCGTAGGTTCTATACCTTACAAATTCAAGACAGGTAAAGACGCGATCAAGCTTGCGATCCTGGACTATCTGAACAGAGAATACGGGATAAAAGAAGAGGATTTCGTTTCTGCGGAACTTCAGCTTGTACCTGCTGGTAAAGCAAGGGACATCGGTTTCGACAGGAGTTTTGTGGGTGCCCACGGTCAGGACGACAGGATCTGCGCGTATCTTGGTATGAAAGCGATACTGGACATAAAAGAGTCCGAGATCAAAAAGAATGTTATGATGGTGTTCTTCGACAAGGAAGAGATCGGCTCGGCAGGTAACGCGGGTGCGGATTCGAACATCGTGGAAAGAATGGTCAACGATATAATCCAGCTTTACGGACTTGGAGACTATAATACTCTGATCAAAGCTCTTGAGAACTCGAAGCTTTTATCTTCTGATGTAAACGCCGGCATCGATCCTGAATGGAGAGGTGTGTTCGAGCCGATGAACGCCGCCAAGATGGGTTACGGCGTCTGCCTGACAAAATTCACCGGATCAGGCGGGAAAGGAGGATCCAACGAAGCCCACGCCGAGTTCGTCGCCGATATAAGAAAGGCATTCAACAAGGACAAGGTACTCTGGCAGACGACCGAACTCGGAAAGGTCGACCAGGGCGGCGGCGGAACGATAGCTAAATATCTCGCGAAATACGGAATGGACGTGGTCGACTGCGGGACAGCTCTCCTGTCGATGCACGCGCCTTTCGAAGTGGCTTCAAAGGCGGATATTTATCACACATACAAAGCTTACAAAGCTTTCTATAAATACCTGTAAACTATCACCGACAGGAGTAAAGGGCGTTCTGATACGCCCTTTTTTATGCTTATGAACAAAGAGAATGTGCGCATAATTCTGTCCCGCATCTGGTCTCCCGGAAATGTCGGATCAATACTCCGCGCAATGAAAAACTTCGGTTTTACTGATCTTGTTTCGGTCAACCAGATGAACCATTCTGAGGAAGATATTCTTACGATGTGCGCGGGAGCAAAAGACCATTTCCGCCATCTCCGGTACGGCGATGATCTTAAAAAAGAGGTTTCCGATCTTTCAGCCGTTTACGCATTCACTGCAAGAAAACGCCGATTCTACAAAGTCGTCTCGCCGGAAGAAATGGCCGAAGAGATCGCAGCCCTTCCGGATTCAGCTAAAGTCGGGCTTATGTTCGGTAACGAGACTAACGGACTGCAGAACGAGGAGACGGACCTATGCGACAAACTGGTTATGATCCCCACAGAAAAAGAATACTCTTCTCTTAACATCGCCAGCGCGGTAATGATCGCTCTTTATGAGATATCTAAAGTTAAGTACCGCAATATAGAGTCACAAGATCCGGATGCGGTAATGATCGAGATCTCTGAAAAGGAGCAAATGTTCGAAACCCTCGACAGGGTGATTCAGAATAAAATAATGATCACTTCCGACAATAAAGAGCAGATAAAAGTGAATTTGAGGCACATCTTCCGGAGACTCAAACTCAACAGAAAAGAAGCCGGGTTCATAAGAAGCATTTTCGAGATAATCGACCGTAAAATAAAATCTTAAAAAATCTTGACATTTTATTGTACCGGGATTATATTTGCATACCTGTTTTTTCAGGTACCGGGGGTATAGCTCAGTCGGTTAGAGCAGCAGACTCATAATCTGTTGGTCCGGGGTTCAAGTCCCTGTACCCCCACGCATTTAAAAGTTGGCGCAACGCGCCAATTTTTGTAATTTGGAGAAATGAGATGAAAGTCGGAGATATATTAAATATTCTCGGAAAAAGAATAATTCCTTCTGTGAAGTGGAAGAACGATCCCTCAGGTCTTCTTGTAGGTGACAGGAATTCAGAAGTTACAGGGATTATTACTGCTCTTAACCCCACACTTGAAGTTGCAAAAGAAGCACTCAAGTCAGGGTGCAATCTCATAGTGTCACATCATCCTCTTTTCAAGAAGCCCGTGAACGATATTGTTGAAGGAGATTATTACTCCGACATAATCAGGTTTCTTATAAAGAACGATATTTCTCTGATCTCATGTCATACAAATTACGACCTTATAAGTACAGGCGTAAGTTATCTCCTCGCAAAGCAACTCGGGCTGAACAATATCAGACCGATGGTGAAAATTAAAGAGATAAAGGATATCGAAGTTAACGAGCTGTACAAGATCGTTATCTACAGTCCTGCTGAAGCCGCTGAAAAGATAATGAAGGCTGTTGCAGAAGCCGGCGGCGCATCAATAGGCAATTATGACCGATGTTTTTTTACTTCAGGCGGAGAAGGCACTTTCAGACCCGGAGAAGGAACCGCACCTTATGTAGGAAAAAAGGGCAGGATCGAAAGAGTTCCGGAAATCAGGATCGAGACAGTTGCGACTGCATGGAAAAGGGATCAGGTCGCTGCAGCTGCAAAAAAGGCTCACCCGTACGAGGAACCCGTGATCGACATCTATCCCTTGGATAACGGATCGGAAAATTTCGGACTTGGCGCTGTCGGTGAATTCGAAAATGAAATGAGCCTGAAAGATTTTTGCGGACTGGTGTCGGAAAAGCTGGGTACAAAAACCTTAAGGATAGCGTTAAGGAGCAGGAAAGAAAAGATATCTTCCGTTGCTTTATGCGGAGGAAGCGGTGCTGCTTTATGGAAGAATGCGTTCAGATCAGGGGCTCAAGTATTTCTCACTTCCGAGTTCGGCCATCATTTATACCAGGAAGCATCTAAGTATATAAACATCGTTGACGCAACTCATCATGCAACGGAACAATTCGCGAAAAAAGGATTAAAAGAATACATTGACAGAAATTGCGGTAATTTTGTCAAAGTCACTGAATCAAAGGCTGATAAAGATGTGGTGACCAGTATCGGGGAAATTTAACCATCGGAGACAGATAATGCAGGAAAAAATGCACGAAAAGATCAAAAAACTCGCTGAGCTTCAATCGATCGACAGTAAGCTAGAAGCTATAGATAGATCAAGAGGAAATTTACCTTTTCTCGTGGTAGAACTTGAAAAAGAAATCAATGAAAAAAGTGAAGAGATCTCTCAGATAGGATCGGATAAAGATATTATCGAAAATGAGATAAAAAATTCAAAATCGCTGGTGGAATCATCAAGAATTATGCTTGAGAAATATAAACACCAGAGGAATATGGTCACGAACAACAAGGAGTATGAAGCTCTGATCAAAGAGATCGATTTCAGAGAAAATACCGTTGTCGAAGAAGAAGAGAAAATAGTTGATCTTAATGAAAAACTGATAAGGAATAATGAAGCTCTTGATATTCTTAATAGTTCAGTGCAAGAGAAGAGATCGATGCTTGAAGA
>DAIMKZ010000036.1:0-17599 GCA_036721445.1 Candidatus Delongbacteria bacterium | reverse complement strand
TTGCGACCTCGGAGAAAGCTAAGAAATATATAGACGAGCTTGAACTTTCTGACGAAATGCCCGTCATTTTATCTTCACTCGATCTTGTGAGCGAAATGAAAAAGCTTCTAAGCGAATCCGATCTGCCCATTCACGGCATTATGGACATTGAAAGACCGCTTGAGTATCTGAAAGGGCCTGATCAGCTCATGGAGCCTAAAGATCTATACAACATTGCTTCGACTATGGGGGTGGCGAGGCGTGTCTTCACTTTTCTGCACGGTAAAAAGGAACTGTATCCTTTCCTGTATGAGATCTGCGGCGAGCTGGAAATTTTCGAAGATGTCGAAGATATTATACTTAAGTCTGTAGACGAGGACGGACAGGTGCTGGACGGTGCGTCAAAGGAGCTCAAGAGTCTCAGGAGTTCGATCCAGACCGCGCACAACAGGATAAGAAAGAAGACCGCGGAGATCTTTGACGCATACACGCACGCCGGGTATACGCGCGAAGGAGAGATAACGATCAGGGACGGCAGGTTCGTGATACCTGTCCGCGCCGACAAACGGAACAAAGTGAAGGGGATCGTTCTCGACGAGAGCGCGACGGGCGGCACCGTGTTCATAGAGCCTTACGAGGCTATCGAGATCAACGCGGAACTTGAAAAGCTCATCAGGCAGGAGCGCAAGGAGGTAGACAGGATCATCAGGGCTCTCGCGACCAGGATCTTTGAAGTGAAGAACGAGCTCCTGAACGATCTGGAAATACTCGCGGAGACCGACATTATTTTCGCCAAAGCCAAATTCAGCCTGAAATATCACTGCTCCCATCCGAAAGTGAATAATAAGAACATCGTGAATATATATTACGGGCGTCATCCGCTCCTGCTCGATTCGCACGGCGAAAAAGGCGTAGTCCCGCTCGATCTTGAGATAGGGGAGAAGTACAGCACGCTGGTCATTACCGGACCTAACGCCGGCGGAAAGACCGTCGCGCTCAAGACTGTCGGACTGATCTGTACGATGATAAAAGCGGGAATGCATATCCCCGCGCAGAGCAACTCAAACATCGGTGTATTTTCGGAAATTTATACCGACATCGGCGACGGGCAGTCCATCGAGAACGACCTTTCGACATTCAGCTCGCACATCAGCAAAATTTCGAGGATCCTCAAAGCTAGAAGCAAAGCTACGCTGATCCTGCTGGATGAAATAGGAGCTTCAACGGACCCCGCCGAAGGTGCGAGCCTTTCGATGGCCGTTTTGACGGAATTCACTAAAAGAAGATACATAACTCTGGCAACCACCCATCAGGGAATTTTAAAATCTTTTGCGTACAAAACTAAAGGCGTCGAGAACGGTTCGATGGAGTTCGACAAGAAGAATATTACTCCCACTTACAGGTTCAGGGCAGGCATACCCGGCTCAAGCTACGCGTTTGAGATATCGAAAAGGCACGGGCTTCCGCAGTATGTGATAGAAAATGCGCGTAAGCATCTGTCGAACGAGAAAGAGGATCTGGAAGGACTGATCTCCGAGCTTGACGAAAAGATAACGAACTACAATAATCTCCTCAGGAAGTCCAAATCGGTAAATCAGCAGCTTTCGGAACTGAAGGAAATGTACAATAAAAAGTACGATGATATCTCAAAGAACGAGAAGAAAATACTTAAAGAGGCCGCCAAGAAAGCTCAGGCTATAATCGACAATTCGAACAAAGCGATCGAGAACGCCGTGGCTGAAATAAGGTCGTCAGGAGCGGATAAGAAAGTCGTGAAAGAGGTCAGGTCGGAGATCGAGACCGAAAAGAAGAAGATCGACGTGATCGCAAGAGAACCCGAGAAGAAAAAAGAAGCCTATTCAGGTGATCTGAAAGCAGGCATGGAAGTAATGGTGTCGGGATTTTCTTCGTCAGGTATAGTTGAATCTGTAACAGGAAAGAATGTCGAGGTCACCGTAGGCAGCATAAGGATGCGTGTAAAGCGCTCGGATATTCTTGAAGTGATCGAAAGAGCCGAAGATGTCAATATCAACATAAAATTCAGTCCGTCGGAAGATAACGCTGTAACTATGAGACTCGACCTGCGCGGCAAAAGGGGAGACGAGGCTGTCATGCTTGTCGAAAGGCATATCGAGAACATGATCCTGCACAATATCACTTATTCGGAGATCGTTCACGGGAAAGGGCAGGGGATACTCTCGAAGCTGGTCAACGAATACCTTGACAGATGTCCCTATATCAATCGCAAAAAGTTCGGAGAGTACGGGGAAGGAGATTACGGCGTGACCGTTATTGAACTGAAGTGATCCTGACTGAATTTCTCAAAGAAAAACCTCGCGCAGCATTAATTGCATGATGATCTGGAGAGTATTTCTACCCGCGGGTAAAGATGGTTAGAGCTTTTTCTTCTCAAAAAACAGTCAGGATATATGATAAAAGAGATTGAAAAAATCAAAATATGTAGTTATATTTGTCAGTGTCCAACGGGGGTGTTTATGGATTCGACGGGATTGATCGTTGGATTGGATTGCATGCCGATAACCACGGGTAGATCGTTAAAGGTCTCGTGAAAACAATAAATGCTAATAACAATTACGCATTAGCTGCCTAATAAGCGGCAGCTCGTTCACCGCCGGAGTTCCAGTTCCTTTGGCGGATGGGCGCCATCCTGAACTGGTTTGCTCTGACTCTCGCCTGAGGGGTTAAAGCGCGATAAATCAGGATCGCCGTAAAGGTGCCGTGACTGTCCGGAGCCGGTACGGTTAAATCCAAAGACAGAATAAGCATGTAGAGGTCCTTTCGGACGCTTTTTCGGACAGGGGTTCGACTCCCCTCATCTCCACAAAGACAGAGCCGCCTTGATTTCGGGCGGTTTTTTATTTTTAAAATATCTCTTGAATATTCTGCAGGAAACTGTATTATACACTTTAAATAAAACGGACTTATGAAATGAATATAAAATTCAGGGCGGCGGAATTAGGTGATCTCGAGTTTCTGAACACAGTTGAGAAGCTGTCCTTTCCTCCCCACAGACAGAACAATTCCAAATCGTTAAGACTGTCGGTCATCAGCACTTTCCAGGAGGTCTGGGTGGCGGAGACCAAAGTCAGGAACAAAAAAGAAAAGATCGCTGACGCGATACTCTATCCGCACAGGAAAACTTTAAGAATATATTCGATCGCGGTAATGCCGGAATACAGAGGAAAAGGCGTCGGGCATAAAATGATCGAAAAGATTAAGGAACACGCGGATTTCAGAGGTTTTCTGTCGATCTCACTTGAGGCTGACTCGGATAATGAAGCACTTGTAAAGTGGTATGTCGATCACGGTTTTACAGTTAAAGAGAAACTGAAGGATTATTACGGCAGCGGTGAAGATGCGGTCAGGATGTCCATGGCTCTTGAGAACGGTCACGCGAATGGGGACGGTTCGATCTCTGCGATGCGGAATTTTATAGTGGTTGACAATCCTTCAAAATGGTCGCTCGAAATAGACAGCGCGGATGTGATCTCAGCCAAGGATTATATCACGGGACCGAGATTCCAGAATATTCCCAACGCCCGTGTGTTCAATATGTGCAATTCATACAAATACCAGAGTCTCGGTTACTATGTTTCGCTTCTGGCTTCGGCAAGAGATCACAGGGCCATGCCGAATGTAACTACTATAAGAGATTTTACCAATCTCTCAGTGATCAGAAATTTTACGGATGACATAGATGATCTGATCCAGGAATCTTTAAAGGATGAGGAAGGCAATTATTTCAGTCTGATAATCTGTTTCGGCCATTCGACTGTCAAAGGTTTCAGAAAACTGGCTAAAGAAATATATCAGCTTTTCGAATCACCTATCCTTAGAGTATCATTCGCGAGATCAAAAGACTGGAGCATCAGGAAGATCGCCCCGATGCCTATCGGATCGCTCAGGTCGGTCGCTCAGTCCGATATAGAAAAGTATGCGAGAGAATATTTCAGTCACAAAAGATTTAACAAGCAGAGAATGAAGAATTATCTCTACGATCTTGCAATTCTGGTCGATCCCAAAGAAAAGTATCCGCCTTCAGACAAACCTGCGATGGAAGAGTTCAGGAAAGCCGCAGAAGAAGTCGGATTCTATACTGAGTTTATAACGAAAGAGGATTACGACAGGCTCCCGGAGTTCGATGCTCTCTTCATAAGAGAAACAACAAGCGTAAATGATCATACTTATCTTTTTTCCAGAAGAGCCTATTCGGAAGGCCTTGTAGTCATAGATGACCCGTGGTCGATCATGAGGTGCTCGAATAAAATGTTCCTTTACGAAAGAATGAACAGGGCCAGAATACCAACTCCTAAAACCAGAATGATGACTAAAGGGCTTAAAGGTTGGGATCAGAATTTCGATATTCCTTTTCCGGTCATATTAAAACAGCCTGACGGAAGTTTCTCTAAAGATATGTATAAAGTAGCTGATATTGAAGAAATGAAGGAAAAACTTGAGCTGATGTATAAAACCTCGGACCTGATAGTGGCTCAGGAATTCGTGAAGTCTGACTACGACTGGAGGATAGGGGTTCTTGACGGAGCCCCTCTGTTCGCGAGTAAATATTTTATGGCTAAAGATCACTGGCAGATATATAACTGGGCCAGCGAGGACAACGAAGCACTTCATACAGGAGATTTTGAGACCGTTCCCGTAGATAAAGCTCCGGAATATATCATAAATACAGCCGTAAAGGCATGTTCTCTGATCGGGGACGGCCTGTACGGTGTGGATATAAAGGATATAAACGGTAAACCATGCCTGATAGAAATAAACGACAACCCGAATTTCGATTACGGTATAGAAGATAAGGTTTTGGGGAAAGAGCTTTATTTAAGGATAATGCGTTCTATTTTGTCCAGAATAGAGAAGGAGAGAGGCGTTCCCAAGTACGTATCGTCCGACTAATACCTTCCTCCGCGGCTGTTATTGTTGATGTTCCTTGCGGTGTGAATGTCGCATTTTTCTGTCGGGATATAATTCTTATTGTATTTTTCCATATATGTTTTAGGGCAGTATGGACCCGCAGGTTTCATGCTCTCTCTGCACGTTTCTATTTCAACTATCCCTTCAGGAACTATAAAATCCTCGCTTTCCCATTTCAGTTTTTTGTAAACCATAGTAACGAAATCCCCCCACAGCGGAAGCGCAGTATTCGATCCGGTCGCGTTCGGACCCAGCTTGTATGTCGGGTCTTTCAGGCCCACCCATACAACAACGGCTATCTTAGGCGTGAAACCGCAGAACCACGCATCGGTGAAATCGTTTGTCGTCCCTGTCTTGCCCGCTATCGGGTACCTGAAATCATTGTGCCATCTCAGTCTTTTTCCGGTGCCGTTATCTACAACATCCTCCATCATGTTCGTGATCAGGTAAGCCGTTTCTTCAGATATCGCGACGGATCTTTCAGGGAAATTCTGTTCGACAGTGTTCTCGTTCTTATCTGTTACTTTCAGTATATCGAGAGGTTTTATGTGAGTTCCTCTGTTAGCGATCGTAGAATATGCCGTGACGATATCTATCGGCCTCATTGCTCCCGAACCGAGAGCTATAGAGTTCACCGCAAGCACATGTCTCGTATCTATCCCGAGTTTTTTCGCATAACTGATCACCTCTTTAGGAGTGATCAGCTCCATTATCAGCCTGACTGAGATAAGGTTGAGAGAGTGTCTCAGAGCTTCTCTAAGGGAGATATATCCGCCCAGATTCTCTACATCGTAATTTCCCGGCTGCCATCTAGATCCGTCAGGCATAACAACTACAACGGGCTGATTTATAAGCGTCGTCGCGGGAGAGTAACCGTTATCAAGCGCGGTAAGATATACTATAGGCTTGAAAATTGATCCGGGCTGTCTCCAAGCCTGAAGCGCGTTGTTGTACTTATGAACTTTAAAATCCGTACCTCCCACCATGGCGAGAATGTTACCGTTAGAAGGATTAACTGCAATAAGGGCGATCTGAGGCTCAAGTTTTTCATGCGCGAGAGAATCTATCATAAGGCTGTCGTTCATTTTTTCATTCCATCTTGTGGAATCGTAATTCGCCCTGACAAATTTTCTCAGTCCTTTCCATTTGTCTTTGATGAATCTTTCCTTTACATCTTTGTTGAGAATGGGAACATACCTTCTTACCATAGAATCCGCAACAGCCTGGATCCGGGTGTCAAGGGTGGTCTGGACAGTAAGACCGTCTCTGAGATAATCGAGCCCCCATTTCCTTTTGCTGTCCCTCAGCTGCTGTCTAATATGTTCGGTAAAATACGGGGCGATTCCCTCAAAAGTCTCCTGTATCTCTCTGACCTCAAGAGGGACCGTCTTCAGCGAATCATATTCATCGCGTGAAATGAAATCCATTACCATCATGTTGTAGAGAACAAGATTTCGCCTTTCCAAAGCTCTTTCGGGATGTTTGAAAGGGTTGTAATGGGCGGGTGCTTTCAATTGTGCTATAAGCAGCGCGGATTCTTCCGTCTTAAGCTCGGAAGCGTTTTTTCCGAACATCATTTTGGCGCTTGACTGAATGCCGTATGTTCCTTCACCGAAAAGACACTGCATGAGGTACATTTCCAGAACTTCTTTCTTTGAATACATTCTTTCAAGCTGTATCGAAGTGAGGAGCTCTTTTATTTTCCTTTCCAGATTTTTTTCGAAACCGATCTCGTTATAAAGGTTCCTTGCAAGCTGCTGGGTGATAGTTGAAGCTCCGTGAACGCTTTTCCCTGTAAGTTTTCTCGGTATGGCCATCAAAGCAGCTGAAGCCGTTCTTTTTGAATTAAAACCCCAGTGGTTGAAAAAATCCCTGTCCTCGGTCGCTATAAGAGCCTGAATTACATGTGAAGGAATAGAGTCCAGATCCACCGGACTTCTGTTCTCCGAGAAAAACTCCTTTATGAGTACACCGTCCGCCGAGTATACTTTGGTAATAAGATTCGGCTCGTATTTCTCAAGCCTCTCGAACTGAGGCAGTTCGTCGATCAGGGATGAAAGATAAAGGTACAGTAAAAGTACGCCGGCTATTGAAAGCCCTATGCCCCAGGCCAGAGCTAAAAGGGTTGTTTTTAAGTAATTGTTATTCTTCTTTTTCATCGTAATTCTCAAGTGTTAATTTACCGTTGCAGTATAATCCGTATGAAAAATAATTTATCCAGTCCCCGGAGTTTAAATAAACACCCTTTTCCGAGCCTCTGATCTCGGGTAGATGTAGGTGTCCGAGCACTACAAAATCGAATCCCTCTCTTATCTTTTCCGCGGCGAAATCGAAATATTCGTTCTTCCATTTAGATCTGTCAATGTGCCTGTACTTTCTGCTGCTTTTAGAGGTAAGATTAGCCAGAAATATTCCGAGATCGGGATGTATAAGCGTTCTGAAAAGGAAATTGCTCAGCTTTGATCTGAGAACAGCCTTTAATATCCTGTACCCTCCGTCGGACGCTGCCAGACCGTCTCCGTGGGAAACAAAGAATTTTTTACCGTCTTCTTCGAAGATGTAATTTCCCTCAACACAGTTAAGACCGATACTTTCCGTAAGGAACCTGCCGAGCATAAAATCGTGATTGCCGGCTATATATGTCACTTTAATACCCTTGCCGGTCATCGATCTCAGCCTGTATAACACATCGAAATGGAAAGAGGGTATAACATAAAGCCATTCGTACCAGAAATCAAAAAAATCACCGGCCAGTACGATCTCTTTAGCATCGTTCTCTATAGAATCGAGAAAAGACAAAAGCCTTTTCTTCGAGTTTTCCGTCTCGGGTTTTTTATCCAGCTTCAAATGGAGGTCGGACAGAAAATATATTTTATTTCCCTGTGTCAAATCATGATCTCCCTATGAATTTGATAAGTTCCACCGCAAGTTTATCCGCGGCCTTTCTCTTGACTGTAGTTCTGTCTCCGGAAAAATTATACTTGCGGATGAATTTTTCATTACCTGTTCTTGAACAAAATCCGGCGTAAACTGTTCCGACAGGCTTTGCTGCTGTGCCGCCGTCCGGTCCGGCTATCCCCGATACCGCGCATACAAAATCGGAAGATGTTACTGCCAGCATTCCGTCAAGCATTTCGGAAACAGTTTCTTCAGAAACAGCGCCGTTCATGGCAAGGGTCTGAGGATTTACCGAAAGTATCCTGAATTTGCTGGTGTTCGAGTATGTGATATATCCTTCAGAAAAAACTGCGCTTGACCCGGGCACATCCGTGACCGAGCTGGCAAAAAGACCGCCCGTGCAGCTTTCAGCTGATGAAAGCGTCATTTTCTTCTCTTTGAGCAGTCTGACGAGCTCATGAGCCGGACTGACGATGCCGTAGGCGAAAATGTGGTCTTTTGCAAGGACCGAGATCCTTTCCGCAGCGTCGTCAACAAATTGCCTGCCTGATTCGCCGCCTGTCGTTTTTATTCTGACGGTGACCCCGTAGCCCTGGGGGAGGTAGGCTATTCGGCATCCGAAAGGATAGTCCTTTTCCGCCGAGAGAATTGAATATAGAGAGCTTTCGGGTATGTCGGAAGTATTTATATCTCTATAATAAAGGTCTCCTGAGAATTCCTTCTTAAGAAAAGGCAGTATCGAGTCCGTCATCATCGTTCTCATCTCATTGGGGACACCGGGCATGATGAAGATATGTCTCCCTCCTGTTTCAATATGCATTCCGGGCGCGGTACCGGCAGAATTTCTCAAATACTTTACCTGTACGGAAGTTGGGAATTGAGCCTGCTCTTTATTCACCTCGTCAGGTATTATCCCTCTCTTTGCGAATAATTCAAGTATATGTTCCCATATGTCCTGCCTGAATTCCAGGTCAAACCCGAAGAAAGAGCATAGCGTTCTTTTTGTTATGTCGTCGCTGGTGGGACCAAGCCCGCCCGTAATGAAGATCAGCTCAGCGTCTTTCATTCCTTTCTCAAGTTCGGAAACTATTTCTGAGGCATCATCGGAGATCACTGATATTCTTCTTGTGTATAATCCTATGTCGTATAGGGCCGAAGAAATGAAAGATGCGTTCGTGTTGATCGTGTGGCCGGACAATATCTCGTCACCGATGTTAATTATGTTGCAGTTCGTAAATTCGACTGTCATTTCTAATGGACTCCTTTTCTATACTCTTCAACACCGTTGTAAATACCTTCATAGAAATCATTCTGACCATCATCGGAAAGCAGATAACTCAGAGTTTTGTTATTGATTATGAATCCGGCTTCTATAAGAGCGTGAGGTATCGTCATTCCCGAGAAAATGACGAGGTTTTTGGGTTTTATCTTCCTTTTTGCATTAAAAGGTTTTTCAAGCGATCCGGGTATTGTCTTTGAAAGGATATTCGAAAGTTTCTTATGCTGCTCGAGAGCTTTTTCCCTGAGTTTCATCCATTCTTTTCTGTTCCCTGCCTGGAAGTTTATGAACTCAGGCATTTTACCCAGCGAGTTCCTGACGATCATTTCAGCTCCGTAATACCTGTCCGACTGCCAGTATTTTTTATTTTTGGAAGAAGCTGAATTCAAGTGAACTGACAGGAACATATCGGCGTTTCTGTTCTGTGCTATCCTGTTCCTTTCATGAAGGCTCGGATAATAATCGCCGTCGCGGGTCAGGAACACCCTGTAGCCTCTTTCCTCCAGATACTGTTTAAGTCCTTTACACAGGTTAAGGTTCATTTCTTTTTCTGTATACCTGCTGCCGTCCTTTTTCTTCATTACGCTCAAAGCTCCCGGATCATCTCCTCCGTGCCCGGGGTCGAGTACTATTGTATATTTTGTACTTTCGTCATCCTGTTCTGCAGTCTGAGTGTAGGTCTGCTCAGGCAGATACACATTTATTTTCAGAGAATGCCTGTCTTTAAGATTGTCATTCTTCTCGAATTCCTCACCGAAAGATCTTTCCAGAGTAATGTTCAGATTTTCAGTGAGATTAATTTTCAGTTCAAGCGTGTCGTTTATAAATTCCCATTTCAGGCTTTCGACACCTGAACCCGGCGGTGCGGCTGAAGAATTTTCCTTTGACAGTATCTGTTTACCCGGTATCCTCAGCGTGAGGGTTTTTCCGTCATATAAAGGAGGGTTCACATAGTTTATCGAATCTTTTGAGCTGATGTAAATGGCCGTTATGTCCTTGTCGGGAAATATCTTTATGTAGTTAATATAAGAACCGTTATTGCCGTTCTCTTTCATTTCGATCGTTACTTCAGTATTTTCCAGAGTGTTCACGGCCCTGAGTATCTTGTCCTTCAGGCTGGTATTGTCAACAGACCTGGCGGCCAGTTCACGGTAGCCGTCCGTTATCTTTGGCCGGAGCCTTTCAAGCTGATCTTCCGTCGCGTTGTTGACTATTCCGTCAAGAAGTCTTTTAATCTTTCTGCTGTATTTGAAACCATAGTCATTAAGTATCAGAAATATTGCGTTTTCGAGCGATGAATCCAGTTTGTTGAGTCTTATCTCGGATGAAGAGAGCAGGTAATAGAGGTTAAGTTTCTGATCCTGCGTAAGTTCATGTTCTGTCAGTACGGACCTGATCCTCTCATCCGCTAAATCAAGCTGTTCGCTGCGGTAATCGAATTCAATTAGCATAAGGTCATATTTGAGCCTGTTCTCCCTGGACAATCCGTCCCTGTCTGCCACAAGATAAAAATATTCAGCTACAGTATTGAGCTTATTCTGCCTTATAAGTGATGTTGTGAATATGAAATAAAGATCGAACTCGAAATTCTCAGTGACCATCGAAAATATCTCCGGCTCCGACTTCATCAGCGACCGTATAATCTTCTCGGCTGAGGGGTAATTCTCCGTCTTGAAATACACGAGCGAGAGCTGCTTTTTGGGAACGGGATCATCCGGGTTGGAAACGATTCGGCGCACCAGCTCCTTTTCAGCTTCATTGAATCTGCCCTGTTCAATAAGCGGCATTACATCATCACCTGCTTCTGCCGGATGAATATTTCCCGGTGAAGATGAGAAATATCCCGCCGGAGTGCATGACAGGAACAGCATGATCAGAAGCGATGCCGGGAGTAGATATTTAATGCTCAGATGTTCCAATGGCATTCCGTGCTAATAAAAAATTATGTAGTAAATAACGTAGAACCATGAGAGGAGACCGTGAATGATAGCCCAGATTATAGAAGTGTTGGCATGCCAGGAGATCGCTATAGCTAGCGCGGACCCGAAAGTAATGCCCGATCTTATTGTTTCTTTTGTGTATGAGACCATTTATTTCTCCTTACGGATAGTTAATGTGGAATATATATAAGTTTAAGCACATTTTCAAAATAAATAATGATTATTTTCGGCAGCATATTTCAAATCGTGTGAATATTAATCTAAAAATAGTACTTGCAATTACATAATTCTGCTGTTAAAATAGATGCCTGAAGTTTATAATTAACGCTGAAGGTGATAATATGAGGAAATTAGCGAAAAGAACAGAAACAGTTACAGCCTCCAAGACCCTCTCTGTGACAGCAAGGGCGAATGAACTGAAGGCAAAAGGCGAAGATATTGTCGTACTAACCGTAGGCGAACCGGATTTTCCTACACCGGATTATGTGAAAAAGGCCGGAATAAACGCGATAAACAGTAATTTTACAAAATACACAGCGTCTGGAGGAATACCAGAACTTAAACAGGCTGTCGTAAAAAAATACAAAGAAGATTTTGATGTTGAGATCACCACAAAGAACGTGATCTGTTCCAACGGCGCTAAACACGCTCTTTCCAATGTCATAAAGACCATATGTGAGAAAGGCGATGAAGTACTGATACCTCAGCCTGCGTGGGTTTCATATCCGGAGCTGGTGAAACTCGCGGGCGCTAAACCTGTTGATATTTTTACCGACGAAAAGACTTCTTTCAAAGTTACCCCCGGGATGCTCGAAAAGGCAATCGGGAAAAAAACAAAGATGATCATTTTATGCTCTCCTTCGAATCCTACCGGAGCGATATATTCGGAAAAAGAGCTCAAAGAGATCGGAAAGATAGTAAAAAAACACGATCTCTACATTATTTTCGACGAGATATATGAAAAACTGATATTCGACAATAAGAAGCACTTCTGCATGCTCAGGATAAAAAACATCAAAGACAATGTGATATCAATCAACGGGGTAAGTAAATCATACGCGATGACGGGATGGAGGATAGGTTACGCCGTGGCCAATGCGGCGATAATTAAAGCCTGCGACGAGATCCAGAGCCATGAGACGTCAAATCCGAATTCTATAGCTCAGAAAGCGGCGGTCGAGGCTATGCTCGGAGATCAGACAGAGATCGAAAAAATGAGAAGAATATTCGAAGAAAGAAGGGATGCCGGATATAAACTTATAAAAAAGATACCCGACACTGTCTGCTACAAACCTGACGGCGCATTCTATTTCTTCGTTGATTTTTCTTCATATTTCGGTAAGAAGTATAATGGTAAGATAATAAAAACCAACGACGATCTCTGCGATTTTTTTATTTCAGAACTCAAAGTTGCGGCAATAACAGGATCGGCTTTCGGAAGCGACAAACACATCAGATTTTCTTTCGCCACATCGAACGAAAGGTTCGCAGAAGGAATGAAAAGGATAATTAAAGGGCTGAAACTTTTAAAATAATGACAGAAAAGATCACATCAAAGAACGCGGTCATTGAACTGCTCAGGACAGACCCTTCGCGGATCGAAAAGATAGTCATCGGCAAGGGACTGAAAGGTCCAAAGATCGAGGAAACGGTCAGTCTCTGCCGTGAGAAAAAGGTCAGGTACGACTTTTCCTCTGAGCAGGTAAGAGGGGAAACGGCAGGAATCACCGCTTTTGTTTCTGAATACAGGTACGCAAGGCTGGATGAGATCGACTTCGGCGCGACAGATTGCGCAGTCGTGCTGGACGGGATCGAAGATCCGCACAATCTGGGAGCGATCGCAAGATCAGCGGCGGCGTCCGGATGCGGCGTCCTCATCATCCCCGAGCGGAACTCGGCCTCCGTGACCGATGCTGCCGTAAGCGCTTCCGCCGGGAACATATTCAAACTAAAGGTGTGCCGCGTGAAGAATGTGGTCCAGGCGCTTGAGTATCTTAAGGAGAAGGGATTCTGGGTCACGGGCACGGACATGGACGGCAGGCCGCTTTTCGGCGGCTACGACTTTACGGCAAAAGCCGCCATCGTGATAGGGAGCGAGGGAAAAGGTTTAAGACAGCTTGTGAAAGAGAAATGCGATGATATCGTCAGCATTGAACTGGATAACGGTGTCGAATCGCTGAACGCATCTGTGGCCGCCGCTCTGGTACTGTTCGAGAGGAAGAGGAACGCTAATCGTTGCTCATGAGGGAAATTATGCTTCCAGTTTTTAGAAAATTTCTGATCTTAAAATGAATATAGAAAATACCGCCTGTAATCAGGAATGCGGAAGTTAATGCGAACGTTCCGAAGCTGAATTCTGCCTGGATCATTCTCGATATAACCGTATTTTCGTTGACGATCATGAACAGCTTTATCAGCACGAAAGCAGTCCCGGCACCTGCAATAAGCCCGTAGAAAATATATTTCGCGTACTGGAAAAGCCAAATGACGATTATGTCTTTATCAAATGCTCCGATCGCCATCTGAATTCCGATCTCGCGCCTTAAATAGAGCAGCATATATCTTATCTGGTTCTGGACGAAAAGAACTATGACCAGAAGTATGAAAGCGACGGGCAGGAACAAAAAGTAATCGAGTCTTGATATATACCTGTTTATCGTTCTGAAGATATCGTTCTCGTTCTCGAGTATCCTGTAACCTTTCTTTTCTATCCCGTCCGATCCTTTTATCATGTCGGCCGAAGTTTTGAAATATATCTTGACGTTAGCAAGAGTGACAGGCGCTCCGATCTTTTCCGCGATCTGCCTGAGAGTGATCTCCGGTATGGTAAGCCCGAGGAAGGGAACATCTTTATCGGTTCCTATCACAGTTACCTTCATCTTGTGCGTTTTGCCAGTGCCCCCGCTGATCGTGCTCTCGCCTGCGTTAAGGTCGAATTTTCTGCCTACCAGGATCTTTTCCGTCATCTTCGGCAGATCGTTAGCCGGGGCGAAGCTCGAATTATATATGTCCAGCAGCTTTGAAGAGGCTATCGCCCTTACAGCGTCAGTGTTCTTTTTGCTGTACCAGAGGCCTTTAAAGGGCCTGTCCTCCCCGAAAATGGAAAGGTCGGTCCCGTAGCCGAAGTCGAACAGCTGTCCGCTCAAGTGGGCCGGTGCGTCGAGATTATATGTCGGGCTTACTATCGTTACTCCGTCAAGAGAATTAAAATACTCAAGGTCCTTGTCCTTCAGTTCGCCCTTCCCGAAGAGAGAAGGAGTATTGAATTTGAAAACTCCCACTTCAGTTTCTTTCGGCGCTATCGTTATGAAAGTGTTATTTTCGGAGCTGAATATTTTTTTGATCGTGGAATGGAATGTCGACGAGAATGAAATTATAAAGAAAAGCAGAAAGAACATCAGGGAGAATACGGTAAACACCTGCAGTCTGAAGCTGTTCTTGTGCCTGAAATAAGTTTCGGAGATATTTATAAGGCTCTTCAGTTTCATTTTTTTCCTTATACCGGAGGGAAAATAAGAAGATTCAGGATGAATTGCCACAATTAATTGACGACTTTAACCGCAGTTGCTTTGAAGATGAGGAAAAGGGGGATGTCGTTTGAGAGCATCATTTCCTGAAGTGAGTTCTTTGTGATCAGTACGGTGAAATCTTCGCCTGCAGTGACTGTGATCTGAACGGAGGAAGGAGTTTCGGCTATTTCTTTTACTATGCCCGGAAGACAGTTACGGGCCGATGTATGAACTCCAGATGCGGAAAGTATGATCTCATCGGGGTCGATGGCGATACTGATCTTGCCTTTCGGTTCGTGATCGCAAGAAAAGTATAAGTGATCTATTTTATCGTTATAAAATCGGTAGAGTCTGTCTCCGGCTTTTTCGGCTGAACCGGTCAGGACATTCTCGCGGGGTATCCGTACAATCTTTCCGTCCGTAACTGATATGAGTTCTGGAGCCATCCTGTAAGCTTCTTCCTTGTGATGCGAGCAGAAGATGATAGTAGAGCCCTTCTCCCTGTTGTATGAAGTAAGAATGTCCGCAAGGAGTTCCCTGCCGCGTGTATCGAGGCCGGCGGAGGGTTCGTCGAGGATGTAGACCGGAGTGTCGAGAACCAGATTTCGGGCGAGTCGGACGCGTTGGGATTCGCCGCCGGAAAGACCGTGCAGGCTCCGTTTGGCAAGGTGTCCTATCTCGAACCGCTCAAGCATTCCGTTAACATTTTTTCTGATGTCTTCCTGCGGAACGCCCCTGATCTTGAGCGCATAAGCCGCGTTGTCATAAACGGAGCAGTGAAAGAGCCTGCTGTCCTGAAGCATGAAGCTTATCTTCCGGCGCTGCTTTAGAAGTTTGTCCGCGTCCGACCAGTTAATCGTCTCTCCGCCTAACGAGAGCGTTCCCGATTCGGGCTTAAGCTGGAGTCCGATGATCTTTAAAAGCGTTGACTTGCCGGAACCGTTCGGTCCTGTCAGGCAGTAGATGCGGCCTTTCTCAATTTCGAGCCGGCCGGGATCGAGCGTAAAGCTCCCGTAGGAGACCTTCGTATTGTCGAGCAGGATCTTCATTCGGTTGTCCTGTAAAGTTTAGTGAACTTGAGGAACATGAAGTTGATCGCGAACGCGACCGTGAGAAGAACGATACCGAGCGCGATGCTCAGGCCGAATTCTCCCTTGCTCGTCTCAAGCGCGATAGCTGTCGTGATCGTTCTGGTGTAATTGCGGATATTGCCTCCGAGCATCATGGAAACACCGACTTCTGCGAATACTCTCGAGAACGCAGTTATCAGGCAGGCGGCAACACCGAATCTGGCTTCCTTGAAGAAGACAACGAGCTGCTGTTTCCTGCTCGCTCCGAGAGACGATGCTGTCTCTCTCACGCTTTTATCGAGAGATCTTATGGTAGAGACGGTTAAGGATATTACGACAGGCAGTATAAGAAGAGTCTGACCGATCACAACTGCGATCTGAGTGAAAAGAAGGGAAAGATCACCAAGCGGACCTCTTCGCGATAGCACTGCGTAAACGAAGAGACCTATTACGACCGTAGGTACGGACATAAGGCTGTTCGAGATCGTGATGAGAAGGTCGCGGCCCCTGAAATTATTCAGGACAAGAAAGAACGCAGCGGGCACCCCGGTAAGGGATGCCAGCAGCGTAGAAATAGTGCTCAGCTTTACAGAGAGCCAGACGATATTCCAGAATTCGGGATCGCCTGAAGCTATGAGACGCATGGCCTCGGATATTCCGCCGAATATATAATCCAATTATTTGGCTACTCTCGGATTTTTAAAGTTCGGAAAGTAAAGCTGTTCGCCGTTGATCTTATAATCAGCGATCATCTTCTGTCCTCTTTCTGAAGTAAAATACTCTATCATTTTCATAGCCAGATCATACTTGGCAGAAGGATATTTTTCAGGATTCACGGCGATTATTCCGTAAGGGTTCAACAGCTGGTCGTCGCCGTCCATCAGAAGTACGAGTCTCGTATTGTTCTTCTGGAAATTATAAGTTGCTCTGTCAAGCATGACATATCCGTTCTTTTCATCTGCGATCTTAAGAGTGGCGGCCATTCCCTGACCCGCTTCCATATACCAGGAATCTTTCGCACTTTCTGGAGCCATGTTCAGTTTCTTCCAGAAACCTTTTTCTTTCTTGTGCGTTCCGGATTCGTCGCCTCTGGAAATGAACGGTTGCTTTGTGTCGGCTATCTTTTTCAGAACTTCTGTTGCCGATTTCATTCCCTTAATTCCTGCTGGATCTTCCTTCGGTCCCATAAAAAGGAAGTCGTTATACATTACGTCCTGACGGTTTATACCCCATCCTTCAGCTACGAACTGGTCTTCCGCTGCTCTTGCGTGAACAAGTATGATGTCAGCGTTACCGTCTTTTGCCACCTGTATCGCTTTTCCTGTTCCCAAAGAAAGGCAGTGTACCTTGCAGTTGTTCTCATTTTCGAACGGCGCGAGCATATAGTCAAGAAGACCGGTCTCGTAGGTACTCGTTGTCGTTGAAAGTATAATTTTTACAGGTTCTTTTTCCTGGGCTGCCAGAGAAGCGATCATAACAAGACCGAGCATCAGGCTGATCATTCTTTTCATTTGTTTCTCCTTCACATTTAGTTATTACTATATGCGAATGGAATGAGTATTCATCTTGCAGAATTTTTTTCTCCTTTCCAAACGCGGGAGGCTGAGAACTTTCGCTATCAACCCGTCGGTTACGCGCCGTAGACCGGGTCCTTAGGCGTCGCAACTCGGAGTAATCCGGTGGCCGGAACGGAATAAATTTAATAATTATGCAGTTCTTAGTCAAGGTATAAAAAAAGCCGGAAAATTCCGGCTTGAAAGTTATCTGTCAAGGTACATCTTGAGCGTCTTCGATCTGGATTTATGTCTTAGTCTCTGAAGCGCTTTTTCTTTGATCTGTCTGATCCTTTCCCTTGTAAGAGAAAGTTCCTGTCCTATTTCTTCAAGCGTGAGCGGTTCATAGCGGTCAATTCCGAAGTACATCGTAATGACCTCTTTTTCTCTCTTTGAAAGTGTGGCTAAAGCTCTTTCGATCTCA
>DAIMKZ010000035.1:0-18174 GCA_036721445.1 Candidatus Delongbacteria bacterium | reverse complement strand
CCTCCCCCACCCAGTAGGAAGAACCCAAGCGACCAAGAAAAAAAATAAAAAAAACTCTTGATTTTAAATTCAACCCCGAATATATTGCTTGCAAGTGCCGGATTTACGGCTTAAAAGATAAAATAAGTTAATACACTATTCATGAGTCATACTTTAAACTTTTAGGGGTGAAAGTGAATTTTATATTAATGAAAAAGCCGTTCAAAAAAGGTATGACCCTTGTCGAAGTTATAGTAGCCGGTGTCATTCTTGCAATGGCAGTCGTATCATTTCTTATGCTCTTTGTAAAACAGAATGCAATGGTAGAATCCTTCAAAAGAGAAAGCCACGCGCTGATGCTGATCCAGTCAAAAATGGAAATGATAAAGTCGAACCATGATGCTTCGACTCTTGTCCCTCTTCTCTCTCAAGTTAACAATTCAACACCCGAAATACATAATGTAAGCGGTATTGACTATAAGCTGTATTATGAGATCAGACTTATTGATTATGCTGGTGTTGAGGGAGGCCCTTCTCACCCCAGACTGTATGAGATCAGAGTTCTTGCTCAATGGACCGACGGTGAAGGTGTTCAGAAAACTGTAAGCCTGACAACCCGAACAAATGAAGCTTGATCTAATTTTAAGGAGTTTACGATGAGATGTAAAAAAGCATTCACACTTACTGAAGTACTTGTAACTGCACTGATAGCATCGATCGTACTCTCCGGAATCGTTTCGGTTATATACATCAGCTCTCGTGAAAGCGACAGAGCCGTGGCAAAATTCAGCGGCAGAACTGTCTCCGATGTTGTGTTCGGCATTTTTACCGATGCAATAAGACCGGCTAAGAAAGTTCAGGTAATTAATTCATCAAAGCTTCTGGTTACGGATGATTCCGGAAGTGTTACTTCTTTCGAATATGATCCTTCAAGCTTTTCAGTCAGGAAGAACGGCAAGACGATTTACACGCCGTCTCTGTCAAGAACTGACAACAAGATCAGGTCACTTACATTCACAAGCGGGACACCTGCGGAAAAAGCAGTCTGGATTAATGTAGAAGTTGAGAGTAAGACTCAGGATCATTCTTCTGTCCACAGCTTCAACTCACAATTCTACTGCAGAAATAATTAAAATAAAATGATCGGCCGGGAGGTCAATATGATCCGTTCAGGAAAAAAAGGTGCAGCAATGATAGTTGCGGTCTTCATTGTTCTGATTCTTTTCATCATATCAGGAGGAATTCTTTTCCTTGTAAGAAAATCCGTTGACGATATGACCCGAAAGCGAACTGAAATGAAGCTGTTCTATGCTGCGGAGGGAGGGTTGAATCACGCTCTTAGAAGACTTAGAATGGCAAGCCTCGGCGAATTCGCATCAGGAAGTGTGCCGAACCTTAACGGATACACAATAAATGTTGGCGGTATCCCGGTAACTTTAAGCTCATCTTTCAGCACAACTGAAGGATGGACACTTTCAGCCGCCGCATCAGGGGGAGGTAGCGGGACATCTGTAAAAAACACTCTTTCGGAGATCAGGAGCACGGGATTAAGCGCAAATGCTGTGGCCATGGCATCAAATATGAACTCGAATCTCGAGTTCGCAAGCGGCAATCCGAACGATCCCGGACAGCTGAACAGCTCGCAGGACATGATAATAGGAAGCCAGTACTTCGGCGGACTTCTCAACATGGACGGAATGCCTGTTTTTGACGGCGTAGTCACCTCTGCTTCCGGCACTTCTTCATACAGACGGAACGAATCCGGACAGTCATGGTACCACAACGGAAAGAACTATACCGATATTTTAAGAGAGATAGAAACGGGAAGATATTTTTACGGTATCTGGGATAAGTCAGACGGTAAAGAATATAAGGAGGATAACTCTAAAATGACATCCAGGTTCGCTCAGGTCTTCCCTACCGGGTACAATGGAAATCAGGATGAAATTGATTTTATTAACAATGTAGTTGAACCCTATAATACAATCAAGAATATGGTGAATACGACCATACTGCCTACAGGTTACACTTCAGCGGAAGTAACGGTCAAAGAGGACAATACCGTTATTGTGAAATACGGTACAGGTTTTTCAGCCACAACTGAGGAATTCGAAATCAATTCATTGAACAACATTTTCGTATTCCCCAAAAATTATCAAACCGTAACATTCAATGAATCCGTTATAAATTCAGATGTATCTTTTGCTTTGGAAGAAGCCGACGCTGTGATCAGAGATGACATTTATTACAAAGGTATTGAGAATGGTATGGACGACCAACCTAAAGCATGGGGTGTTGAAAGAGAAAATATTGACGGACTTCGCAGTCAGATATCGGGACTTTATCAGACTTTCGGTTTAATAGTTTACAAAGGAAATATCACTATCGATTCTACAGTCGGTGACACACAGGATGAGATCCTTAACGACCATCTTCTGCTAAACGGCGCTTTCTACTGCCCGCTGGGCCAGTTCGGTGCGAATAACAAGACAAATGCTCAAAAATTCAAAGGCTCAAAAAGAGTGCTTAATGTCGGATCTGTAATGATGGACTCAAAAGGCTTATACAGATCAGGAAACAGTGGCGTTACCTGTGTATTGACCAGTGATTCGAGGCTCGCAATGGGAAGAAGACCGCTGGGATTCAAGCAGCTTCTCGTTTATAACGAGAGCGACGGGCAGTATTACATTATAGTTTCC
Source organism: Candidatus Delongbacteria bacterium (assembly GCA_036721445.1). GTDB lineage: Bacteria > UBA4055 > UBA4055 > UBA4055 > UBA4055 > UBA4055. The sequence continues at coordinate 15,496 of DAIMKZ010000035.1, read as the reverse complement.
GATCAGATGAAATGGTCGAGCGAAGTTCATTAGAAGCTGAGATATCTTAAACATAAAAAAGGAGCGCGTCGGCTCCTTTTTTTATTCTGAGAAATATCTTCTATTTGGACGCGTCAGAATTAGTCATTGCAGTCCGAATCAATTGGAAAATAGTTGAAGCTGACCTGGTACTCAAGTGAGGATGTGCCGTCATTTCCTATTCTCATACTGTGTCGATAGATCTTAATGATCTTATCTACTTTAAAAAAATCGCCGCGTTTGTCCAGTTGCGATCTTATAAAATATAAATCGATTTCTTCCAGCCTGTTTAAAACATCCTGATTTATTCACTTGACAAATCAGCAAACTTTTAATATATTCTACATAGGGTAGTTTCGTAGAACTGTGAGGGTAATAAAATAAAAGAAAAGGAGGTAACTGGAAGATCGTAAAAGGCAAGAAGTATTTGATTTTGTGCTTTGATGGAATCCGATCAAAGTAAAACCGGAAAAGATATTAAAAAAGAAGGAAAATGGAGATGACTGGGCTAATTGCAACCCGGCTTTGCAACAAAACAGAAGAGATCTTCGAAAGTTGGATCCAAATGGAGGCTTCGCTATGAAAAAACTAAAAGGATTCACGCTGGTTGACATTCTTGTCACGGCATTAATTCTCACGATAGCGATCTTAGGTATGGTAATGACTTTCGTTACCATTCAGAGGATCATCATCAATAACACTCACAAAATGAACTCCAGCATCATCATCAATAGGGAGTTCGAAGAGGTTCAGAGAAGAAGTTTTCCAGCTGATGTTGTCACATGGATCACCACGTCACCTAGAACTTACCAGCTTCCTGCAACCGCCGGCGGCTTAACAAACTATGAAGTAACACTTACTGACTTGGGTGATATAGCTACTTTAGATGCCGGAACTCTAAAATATATCAGAGCCGTTGTCCGTATCGACGGGACAGAAATCCTGCGGTCAGAAATGTTATCTTCGATACAGGAGTAGGTTATGAAAAAGGGATTTACTTTAATCGAGATACTGGTCGTCACCGTCATAGCCGGTATTGTAGGTTTGGGATCGATATTCGCGGTTGCGAACGCGCAAAGGATCGTCAATGAGTACACAAAGCAGGCGTTCATAGCTTCTAATATTTATCTTCTGATGAACAGGATCGCCGATGATATTAAGGGCGGGGCTATGCTCGAATCAACATCAAACAGTCTGACGGTAAAATATATTGACCTGAGTGAAATTAAATGGGAAATAAAGAACGGTAAGGTTACCCGAGCCGGAGCAGATATTAACCTGCCGATAGGTTCAAGTTATTCCGTTGCCGGGATTTTCTCAAATGAAAGCGCTTCGAAATACCATTCGGCTACGGTTGATATCTCATTGACCATTACAGACGGAACAGAAACTACCCGAGAAAACATAAGGAACACATACTATTGCAGGATCGATCCCGATAACTATGTGCTTCCCAGTCCTTAAAAAATAATAAGTGAGGTAAAAAAAATGAAAAAGGGATTCGGTTTAATATACGCGATAATGACTACTCTGATCCTCTCGCTTATCGCAATTGGTTTTATAACTGTTGCCAACTTTTCAACGGCAACATCAGTTAAAACCGCAGCAGACCTGAAGACATACTGGGCCGCCGAAAGTGCTTCTAACTACAACATCAACTGGTGGATAAATTTACCGGACGATGTAAGGAAGCTTTGGAATACGGCTCCATATACGGTCGAAACAGAAACAAAAAGCTCAAAAGGCGTATATAATGACAACGATCTCGAATCGTTTGATGTGTCTAAAATGCCGGAAATGAACGGAAAAATAGACGGAACTTTGATCTGGAAACATGCGTCGTCACTGGAAACACCCAATATTCTGGAAATAGACGGAAAACAGGTAAGACTGATGAGATATAAAGCTCCTCGTGCAGGTAAAGCTGATCAGGCAGTATGGGTTCTGGACTCTTATGCTTATGATCCTGAAACAGGATCTGTTAACGAGATAATGATCTCCAATGTCTATAATTTCACATCCACCAATAATATCGGCTGGCTTGATTATGCTGAAGCTCTGAACCATTCGATGTACGGAACCGGGATCAACAGCAGAAAAGGCGTTTACTATGAATGGGACTTCAGGCACGGACAATGCTATTTTAACGACCTCGTCAGGTTTGACTACAAGTCCGGTTCTTCAAAAAAAGGACCTACTTTTTACGGAAGATTCCACACAGCTTCTGAAGATCCGTCCAGATACGGAACAAGTGTCGGGAGACCGAGGCTTTTTACCAACTTGGATTCTGATTATGCATACGGGATTTTTGCTGAGTGCCACGCAAATAGTCAGGCGGCGGCAATAACTCAATTAAACACATCTCTTTTTGGCGGCTACGAAAGAGTAGAATCAATGAGTCCTGACAATGTTGTTTGGTCATGGGATGAAGTTGTTGAATTAGGCGATGAATATGGTATTTATTTCCTCAGTGAAGACGATTTCAACGACGGCGACTACATAAACATAAGAACGAAAGTAACCGGAGGAAAGACCTTCATAGACATTTTTACAAGCGCGGACACGACGGGTACTCCTGTAGTACGAAACCTGCCTGCAAGCAAATATAACACTGTTGCCGTTGAAGGTAAGTACGGAGATGTTGGTATCCAGGGTGTTTCAAATACTGATTTCACGGTAGTTACACAGAGCAATAATATTCACATAAACGGCGACTTTTATCTGAAAGGTATGGAAACCGCAAAAAATACTCTTGAAGGCTATGATAACAGTCTTTTGGAGAGTCCTACAGAAGCGATGCTCGATGCCCTTTCTGACGCAATGATAAATGAACAAGCAAGACCTGAAGGTCATTTGAGTCTGATAGCTTGTCTCGAAAGTAAAGACGGTGAATCCACGATAAAAAGGGAAAATGTGTTTTACATAAACAGAGAGGAAACGCTATTCCTGACTGCTGCGCTCCTTTCATATAACGGCGATGTTGCTGCTGGACCGAGAATAGGTACAAGTCAGAATAACTCAACTAACTTCTACAATATCGGAAGCGTCATAATTCTGGATACCCAGGAAGAAACAACAGGTACCAACAGCTCAAAATTCCCGTATGTGCTTGTACAGGACAAAAGATATCTTGATCCTAACGAACCGGTTCCACCGGTATGGGGTGATTTACCCGGAAATACAACTACAGAAACTGAGAAAGGTTTAAACCCCGGTCACGGATGGCACAAGTTTAATTACGGCAAAGTTAAAAGTGATAAGTTTGATCAAATTGTAGACAGGTTCATTACGGGTTATTAATTATCTGATTATTAAACAAAAACCCCGAAAAATTTTTCGGGGTTTTTTATTTTTTGCCGGAGGACCGGAGCAATTCTGTCAGCAGATGAACTATATCATCTCAACAATCTCTTCAAGGAACTTCCTGTCCGTTTCGTCAAAGGCGCCGGGAACGGGCGAGTCGATGTCGAAGACGGCGACGAGCTCGCCGCTCTTCATTACCGGCAGGACGATCTCCGCGCGGGTCTCCGACGAGCATGCTATATGGTAAGGCAGTTTTGTTACATCGTTCTCGATCTGGACACTTTTCTCCCGCGCGCACCGGCCGCACACTCCCCTGTCGAAGTCAATGACGAGACAGCCGTGTCCGCCCTGGTAAGGCCCGACCTTCAGGGTCCTTTCCCCCGTCCTGCGGTAAAACCCGGCCCAGTTGAAATGGTCGAAAGCGTGAAAGACCTCGCACGACACAGTCGACATTTTAGATATCAGATCGTCCTCGCCTTCGAGCAGGCTTTTTAATCCAATTATGAGTTCAATGTATTTCTGCTCTTTATTTACCATATCAATACCTGTAGGAAAGCCTTATATAGAGCCTGCTTTTCCCCGAAGTTTCGGTTATTTCGTCCGAAGTAATGTCTTCAGGAACAGTTCCCGCAAATTCAGGCCTGAGGCGCAGATCATCGCTGTATATGCCGTATTTCCAGCCTACAAGAATATCAAGCCTGTCTTTTACCAGCGTATTGCCGAAAACTATATCGTAATAAAAGAAAGGAAGTCCTATATTCGGAACGCTGAAGTCCGAAGCCAGATTCGAACCGGCTGATGCGTAAAGATAGCTGTCGGCTTTTGTAAAGGAATACTTGTAAGAAAGTTCTCCGTTCAGGTAAGAGTTCTCTATCCCGTCATTATCGAACGCGTATGAAAAATAGTCGAGCAGCAGAGTTATATTTGAGAATTTTCCGGATCTTTCGTATCCAAGACCGAATTTTATCTCCGGATCAGGTTCGCTTAGAAAGTAAAAATCCGCAGGGCAGTCATCGGGATCGTAGAAATTCATGCCGAACTTGAAAATAAAACTCTTTCCTTCTTTCATTTTCAGCTTATAGTCCGCATCGAAACCAAAAACCGCCACATCTTCTTCATCACCCGTAAAAATGCCGTAATTCAGGAATATACCGTAAGTATCGTCGTACTCTAGACCGGCTCCGAGTTTCAGAGTTGTGTTCTTTATATCTGAAGGGTCGAGGTTCGTTATGCTTTCAAGTGAATCCGTAGAGGCCGAACTGCTGAACTTTCTGAATATCTGATCAAATTGATAATCAAGCGTAAATTTCTCGAAAGAACTTTTGCCGTATATGCTGTATCCGGCACCGAAGAGTTCCGATTTAGCTTTGAAAGTATCGTTAGTACCATAGTTCACATTCCATTCGGTCTCCCCTGTCTCAAGCACGATCTCCGCGCATATCAGGTCCTTCTGTACCGTGTCTTTTACCGAATAATCGGTGCCGCTCGAGAACTGCCCGTAAACAGACAGGATCGAGGTTAAAAGCAAAAAGAACGGATATTTCATAATTCCTCCGCTGAAACTTCTTTTTTGCGCAGATACTCCGTTGACAGCATGACGGATTCTATTGCAACTTCAAGCTGGGATTCCTCAGGTTCATTCGTAGTTATGTGCTGCAGCCACAGGCCAGGCTGAATAAGCATCTTTACTATTCCTATTTCTGAATATTTCTCGGACATCTTGAGCAGTTCAAATGAAACGCCGACAGCAACGGGCATGAACAGCAGATGGACTATTATTCTTGAAATGATGTTAGGGTAGGTATAGAACATATAGTAAAAGCTGTCGAATATAGAGAAAATTATTATCGTTATTATCGCGGCGATGAGGATGAAACTTGTACCGCATCTTGGATGGAACCTTGTCTGAACTTTCACATTCTCGACCGTCATTTCCAGTCCCTTTTCGTATGCTGCGATAGACTTGTGTTCCGCGCCGTGATACTGGAACAGCCTTTTCACATCCTTCATAAAACTTATCGCGTACATATATAATATAATGAAGGCGGTCCTGATCAGTCCGGCCGAAAGATTGAACAGAAACTGATTGGTATCGAACCTTTTTAAAAGATCCGTGATCTTGTAAGGTACATACATGAAGACAGCAAGAGCTATGATAAGAACCGCTCCGGTTCCGAGACCGTCAGCCAGTTTCTGAAACAAAGTCTTATCCCCTTCCTGAATTTTCTGCCCTTTTGCTTTCTTCTCGTCCTCAATGGCTTTATCCGCTGACCAGTTTAGTGTTCCTACGCCCAACTTCATCATTTCATAGAGACCAATCGCACCCCTAACAACTGGAATGTTGAATATCTTTTTTCTTTTCGATGCCGGAATGAACTTTTCTACCCTGTTCTCAAGCGTTCCGTCAGCTCTTCTTATCACTGTGGCCACATACTCGGGAGATCTCATCATCACCCCTTCAATCACGGCCTGGCCGCCAATACTGATCTTTTCTTCTTTCTTCAAATCCGCTCCGTCTTTAAATTAAAAAGCGCATAGTGTTAATATGCGCTTTTAGACCTGTTATTCAAATGATAAAAGTTATTCCGCGTCTTCTTTTTTCTCGATCTTGTACTTCTTCATAAATTTATCTACCCTTCCGGCGGTGTCTAAGATCCTTGTTTTACCGGTATAGAAAGGATGACATTTCGAGCAGATCTCAACTTTTATCTCGCCTACTGTTGTCCTTGTTTCAAAAGTGTTGCCGCATACACATGATACAGTGGCTGTTTCATATTTCGGGTGTATACCTTTTTTCATTTGTGACTCCTTAGTTTTGTAGCTTCATGGCAATTCAAGGGTCGAAATATAACCATATCGTTGTAAAAAAGCAACCGTTTTGTTGTGTTTTCTGTTGACCGTTATTTTATCAGCAGCATCTTGTTCACAAGTTTCTTTCCGTTATACTCAAGCGAATAGAAATATATGCCTGAATTAAGGTCTTGGGCGTTGAATTCATAGCTGTGTGTACCGCTGTTAAGATTTCCTGAATAAAGTTCCGAAACGAACTCGCCTTTCGAGTTCAGTACAGTGAGCCTGATTTCCGAGGTTCTGTCCAGAGAGAAGCTTATCGAAGTAGAAGGGTTGAAAGGGTTCGGGTAATTCTGAAATAGCTTAACTCCGTCAGCCGTGAAAGATTCTTCTATGCCGGTCGACGGAGAAAGTACCTGAACATCGTCGATCAGCCAGACATCCGCGTAATCTCCCTTATAATTAAACCCTAAAAATATTTCTTTTCCGGCCTGAGAGCTTAGATCGATATATACTTTCTCCCACTGGTCGCTGGTTGGTAAATCAGCTACAAGCGTGGTGAATCTGTTCCCGTCAGTTGACCATCCGATGTTGTGCGAATCGTAGTATGAGGTGTAAAGACCTTTCTGCCAGAAAACCAGTTTCGCGCCGTCCTCTACAAGAAATTTTGGTGTGACAAGCCAGTCGTTCTGGATCCCTGTATTATCCATATGAGCAGCAGAGAACGACCCAGAATGAGAGTTGGCCGACTGAACGAAACCCGCGCCCGTAGTTCCTGTTTTCAAAGTCCAGCCGTCCGGCAGCCATCCGGATTCAAAACCCTCGCTTACAGTCTCGACAAGCGTCGGATCGTACACTTCCACAAAAAAAGCAAGCGTTGCTTTTCCTGTACCTGCTGAAGCTGTGATCTCTATACCTGTCTGACCTATCGACGAACCGCCGGTTACCGACATAACATCGCCGTTGAAACTGATCGAGCATACAGCGGGATCGGTGTTCGATGAAACTGCGTAGGTTATTTCGCTGCCCGTATTGTTATAAAATAAAGGTGCGAGATCGATCAGGGTCTCAACATTCGACTGCAGCAGCTGGTCTTCGATCTGTGAAACCGGATACAGATCCGCATTTGCCATCGCTCTGTCTATAGCGGCTCTTGTAGCAGCATCGTTATAGCCGGATTCTGACTGGTAAAGCTGATATCCCGGTCCGACGATGATATTATAAGGAACAGATCCATTCCCGAATAAGCCGTATTTTGATCCCAGCTGAGATTTTATAGAAAGCCAGTATGTCAGCGGTGGCGTATATACTGTTCTCCATCCAGTGCTGTTGACGCTTGTCCAGCTGTCATTGTTCGTATCTCCGAAAACTATATGCAGGTTAGTGTCGCCGTATTCGTTCCAGATATTTTCTAATAACGGAGCCTCCGTTTTGCAACCAGGTCAAGTATTATAACCCCATGTTAAAAGAACTACTTTACCCTGATCGATAAGATCGTGAAGCGATCTCTGGACGGGTGCGCCGCCGTCTGAATCCTGCCATGACACATCCTCAACAATATCCCACTGCTCATAACCCGCAAAAACGGCTGAAACCGCCGTCAGGATCAGAAGAGCAAACACTGTTTTAATCGTTTTCATGAATTCTCCTTTTCATATTAAATTAAAATTCCGATATCAGAGTCATTTTAAACCCGTCGAACTCAGGGACCTGCCTGCAGGTACCGCCTGAGCACTTGACGCCGGCCCTTTCGCGTCCGTAGAAAAGCTCCAGCTTGTGATTTTCCCTTATGTCGAACCCGGCCTCGAATCCGAGCCAGAGATCGGGCGCGTCTCCGGACACATCCTGAGAAGTTTTTATCATCGAGACGCTCAAATATCCGAGCGGCGAGTATGAGTATTCTGCTGAGGCGTAAATGTCGTTATAATCCTCGTCTAAATAATCATTAGACACCTTCTGGAACTCACCGCAAAGAGCTATCTTCTGTTTTCCGTCAGGCTTGATAAAGTACTCGCCCATGAAAGTTGAGCGCTCATCAGAATATCCGTCCGGCTTTTCAGGAGGAGAATCAATAAAATATCCGGCGCCTGCTGTTATACCGTAGCTTTCATCAACGAAATTAGATCCGAGCCAAATATCCTGATAAGGGAAGAACTCGTCGTCAAATTCCGGTATCACGCTATCCCCGTTGTGCCTTGATGAAAGAGCGAACGATCCGTTTATATCCAGTTTCTCATTCATCTGATACATAGCGTTCAATTTATAGCCTATCTCGTCATTGGGATTTACTTCATGAGGGTGGGTGTTCAAAAGATGCGAAGCATGAACGACCGTCAGCTCGGGAGCGGTCTGATAAGGTATAAAACCTGAACCCTGTTCGTTAGGATTAGCGCCGTATTTATAATAATCTTTAAATTCAAGTACAGCGCTGAAACCCTCTACCGCGTATGACAGAGCCGTATAATTGGCCCATCCCGTCTGTTCAGGAGTCCTGTCTGTTACTTTCAGTGCGTATTCGTTAAATATTTCCCAGTCCGACCAGATCAGTTCAAGACTGAGACCGCCTATGTTCGTTTCTTCTATGAACATCTCATCGTACAGATACTGATTGACAGCGGTATCGTCTCCCTTAAGGTTCAGATATGAGAAACCCAGATTAAACACCATATCTTCAGCTTTAAAATAAGCGCTGACAGGAAGTGTTATCTCACCGCCGAGTACAGCGTTGTTCATCTGCTCGACAGTTTGAGCTGCCGGATCAAAATCGTTAATATATTTGAAATAGCTCTTTCCGCCCAGTGCTTTAATACCGAACATCTCTCCGCAATACTCGAACTTCCCTCCTCTGATCTTGCTGTCGAAGAAATCGGCTTTCGATTCTTTAAGCCCGAAGACCAGACCTCTTCCGAACGATCCGTAAAAATCTCCGGCAGTCACATCGATCCCTTCATTGCTGTAATTGAAGTACAGCCTTGTAACTTCGCTTAAAGTCTCATTATACGAGCTTGAGTCCGCTGCTTCGAATCTGAGGCCTGCTCTAAAATTCCCTTTCGATGCTTCAATGTCTATCCAGTCTTCGAAATACTGCTTGGGTATTTCAATATCCTTATCTTCGCCGCCCCACTCTTTTCCGGTTCCGAACCTCATAGTATTCGTCGCGTTCACAAGAACTTCTTCCGCAAAGACGAGATTTAAAGCAGAGAGCATGAAAATATAAATCAGTCTGTTCATTCTTTAGATTTCCTTTTTATTTGTTTGGATATGCAGCAGTGAACATCAGGTTAAGCCAGTCGTGAAAAGTGCCTGAAAGATAGTCATACTCTTCAACTTTGCCGTTGGGAAGAACCGCGAAAACCTGGTTTTCAATATTCTTACCGATAAGGCTTTCAAAAAAATCTTTTACAGAACCGTCGGCGTCCCAGAAACAGTCAAAAGGCAGTCTTTCTTCTCTAAGCTTAAAATCCCTGAATTCAGACTCGGTGAAAGTATCGTTCCCGACAAGAGAATGGCTGAATTTTGAAAGATCGTAGTTAATAGTATCTGCATAGACCGCTTTCATCTCTCTGGCCTCTTCAACGCATGACAAACAGCCTTTTGACATGAACTGAATAAAAGCGAGCTTCCCGTTCTTCTGCCTGAAATCAACAGAATTACCCTGAATCTCGGTTATAAGGCCAAGTTGTTCATATAACAGAATCATAGGATATGGCTTGGTTATATTTAAACCGAGTTTTATCTGAGATACAACTGTATTTTCAGAATTGTCAGAAACGAACAGTTTTAAATAGAACTGCTGAAAAGGAGTATCCTGAATTACCGGAAAATCTCTGTAGCTCGTCGAAATCACTTTCTCACCGTTCGTCCCGGCGCTTGAGCTTATTACCTCATAATCTAAACCGGACAAAACATCTTCAGCTATAATTCCTACTTTGAAAAGTTCCTGATCGTCACTTATTTCAGCTTTGATATAGAGCTGTTCTGTAAGGAGAGTGTCAGAAAAATCCGTATATGCGCCGCCTGAAGCTGAGTCATATAATGTATCAACATCAGTATAGACAGTAAGTATCTTAACAGACGGATCTACATTATCGATACCTGTTGGGGTTTCTGTGTGGCAGGAAACAAGTACCAGTGCGATAAGAACCGCCATAATGTACATACTTTGTTTTATCATAGTCATTCAACCTCCTCTTTACGGCTAGTATAGCATATTCAATATCTATTATTTTTAATAGATAACCAAATTTAAAAACTTTTTACGATGTATGCAAATGATTAATGTTATAAAAATTATTATTCCGTTTGGGGTTTTGATGGAGTTCTTTCTTTCGGTTTCTTTCCTGAATAATAACTTTCGTGCGAAGGATCTTTCATTATCAGGAAATCAAGATGCTTAGGATCACCCGAGAGCGCAAAAATTTCTCCGAGAGCAAAAAAATTGTTCATGAAGAATATATCTGAAAGCCCGTCGCTTTTTGACATAGATTCAATTACAGGTTCGATAAAATGAACAGCTCTTTCCTTTTTTCCGTTGTTATAAAACCATACCGCATTGTATAAATAAGCGTTTATCTTTCTCTCCTCGATATTTTTGTTCATCCTGTAATTATTTATGATCTCAAGTCTCTTGTTCCACGCGTTCCTGTCCCCTGCGGACAGAAGAATATTTTCGAATTCATATAATTTCTGAAAATACTGGTCGCCTTCAAGCCTGAAATTCTTCTGATCGGTATAAGACAGCCTGTCGAACACCTCGCCTAGCGCAAGGTTAGAATAGAACATTATTACAGACTCAACCGATGTAGAATTAAGGATCGAAATGTCGGGATCTTCCTCATAGGCAATACCGAAGCTCATATCCTGTTCGCTGAAATAAACATCTTTTTTTAAAACTATCGGGGTTTTAGCTTCAGTTACAAGGCCGCTGCTTACAGTGATCACTCCCGCAAAATTCTTATCAGACACGAGCTTTTCAATATTTATATTAATGTTCGTCTCTATTTTTTCAAAATCCTTATGCGGAAATTTCCAGTCATAATTTTCAAGCTGTCTTTCAAGCTCAGTCGTGAATGCATTCAGTTTAAAGATCAGGTCTCTATCAGGTTTGGGATAAATGAACTTTACCGAAAAATCTATCACCTGCGAAAAAGCGCACGACACAAACAGAAGTAATAAAGTGAATATTCTCATTTCACGCTCGATTTAAATATGTTTACAAGTTCATCGACGGCTGTGACCGGAGTGATCTTTCCTTTTAACACGTCATTCTCATATTCCTTGAATACACGCCTGATATCCGGTGAGTTATAGAACTGGTTCTCAAGTGAAGATATTATTGTCGCTCTCATCCAGTCCGCTGTCTGTGATCTTCTTTTCATCGCGAACCGGCCGTTTTTCTTCATGATCTGCGTATGCTTTGTTACAATGTCCCATACTTTATCAACAGACCTGTTCTCAAGTGAAGAAACTGTGATAACAGGCACGGTCCAGTCGGAGTCGAAATTCGCCGAATAATGAAGGGCGTTCTCAAGTTCTTTCTTACACATCTCAGCCTTCATCACATTATCTCCGTCAGCTTTTGTTACAGCTATCGCATCGGCCATCTCCATTATGCCCTTCTTTATTCCCTGCAGCTCGTCCCCGGCGCCGGCTATCTGGAGCAGAAGGAAGAAGTCCACCATTGAATGCACAAGCACTTCAGACTGTCCTACACCAACGGTCTCTATCAGGATGACATCGTAGCCGGCGGCCTCAGTGAGGATGATCGCCTCGCGCGTTGCCCTGTTCACGCCTCCGAGAAAACCTGAGGTGGCGGAAGGTCTGATGAAAACATTTTTGTGCCCGGAGAGCCTCTCCATCCTTGTCTTATCGCCCATCAGGCTTCCGCCCGATCTGTTCGAGCTGGGATCAACGGCCATGACGGCGACCTTTTTGCCCAGCGAGAGCAGATACAGACCGAAGGTCTCAATGAACGTGCTCTTTCCGGCTCCCGGAACTCCGGTTACACCTATCCTCACTGAATTTCCCGCAAAAGGCAGGCATCGGTTTATAATATTTTTAGACATTTCGTTGTCGTCAGCCCGTCTGCTCTCAATAAGAGTTATAGCTCTGCCGAGAACGACTCTGTCTCCTGAGTTTATTCCCTTAATATACTCATCTTCTGAAAGCTTCTTCTTCTTCTTACCGAGATAATTGTCGAACGCCTCGTCCGGATCTGCCGAATTATGCGTCCCGGGGTTAATTTTAAGCGCGCTGTCTTTTTCCCCGGAGAGTTCTTTAATATTTTTTCCGCTGCAGGATCTATTCATTTTTATCTAAAATATCCCTGATTGCCCTTCCGATCTCATCTAAAGTGAAAGGTTTTTTGATATATCTTTTCACTCCGAGAGAAATAGCTTCCGTGACTCTTTCGCTTTCTGAAAAACCGCTGACTATTATGGTGTTCACGCTCAGGTTCTCCGAAAGAATTCTCCTGTAAACGTCAAGACCGTCTATTTTTTCTGAAAGGATCATGTCAAGTATAAGTATATCCGGCTGAAATTCACTGATCTCTTTTGTAATATTTTCAGCATCCGAAACTGTTTTGACCTTATAATTCAGTTCTGTAAATAGCGAATCGGCTATTTCGAGCTGAATCTGCTCATCGTCAAGTATGAGGATCTTTTCGCCGTTACCGGTAATTGAGCTGTTTCTGTCGATATCGTTCTCAAAAGCAGCGGATTCTGAAAGCGCAGGCAGGTAAACTTCGAATGTCGTTCCTTCTCCTGGCTTGCTTTCCAGCTCGATGTAACCGTTGTGGTCCTGTATAGTACCCCATACGACAGCCATCCCAAGACCGGTTCCGCTTCTGCCCATCACTTTGCTGGTAAAGAACGGTTCGTATATTTTCTTCTGATCTTCTTTTGAAATTCCGATACCTTCATCAGAAACTGTAATTACTGCGTAATCGCCGTCAGGTATGTTCTTATACTTCAAAGGTCCCTGAGAAGAACTTTCATATCGTGTAGAAACATAGATGCTGCCACCTGAAGGCATAGCTTCGCAGGCATTCGTGAACAGGTTAATTATAACCTTTGATATCTGGTATTCTGCACCCGATACAGCCGGAACGGATTTTCCTTTGCTGAATTTGAATTTAACTTCAGGATGATAAACTTTGAGTTTCTCGACTTCAGGGGAATCCATAATGTCCTTCAGAAGAGAGTTTATGTTCAGAGGAGTGAACTTATTCACGCCTCTTCTGGACAGCGAAAGAAGGTCTTCAACGATAGCGGCGGCTTTCTGACCTGATTTCTTTATTGCTGTCACCTTTTTTCTCATCGGGTCATCTTCAGGTATCTTGAGCAGAAGAAGGTCAGGGTACGCGACAATACCTGTAAGAACATTGTTGAGATCGTGAGCCACACCTCCGGCAAGTCTTCCGAGCGCTTCCATTTTTTCAGACTGGGCTAGTCTGTCTTCGAGTGATTTGTTCCTTTCATTAGTGATTATAAAGCTTGTAATATCCCTCCATACTCCGACAAATCCTGAAAAAACTCCTTCGTCATCGATCAGAGGGTTTATTTTAGCTTCGGCCCATTTTCTTGTACGGTCACCGCAGATAAGCTCGGCATTGAAAACTATCGGGAAATTCACATTCGTAAAATTGTTCTGAAACCTTGACCTTATCTTCTGGATCTTTTCAAGGGTGTCCGGACTGAAATACTCCCTTTTTCTCAGCATTAAAAGTTGTTCGGGTGTATATCCCAGGAATTTCTCAACTGATTTAGTAATAAAGTTTAGATTGAATTCTTTATCGGAGGTCCATATTACGTCGGATACATTTGAAATAAGAAGACTGTATTTATTTTCGCTGAGCTTAAGCTCTTTCTGCATCTCGATCTTTTTTGTTATATTCGTCGAGATCGAAAGAATGCCCACAGGCACATTATTCTCGTCGCAATAGAGTTTTGATCTGGTTGAAACGATCCTTCTCCTGCCGTCAGGCAGATAATTCCCTACAATTCCTTCCCAGTGACCGTACTGCTTGACGTGTCTTATGATATCATTCTTAGTCATATTATATTCAGGATCAGGGAGCAGAAGAGTCTTTGTCTGTCCTATAATGTCTTCTCTTTTTACATTAAGCTCTTTCAGAACGGCCTTGTTTACGTATATTACTCTGCCGTTGAGATCGTTAATGTTGACCTCATCCGAAATGTTGTATAGTACATCACTCTGGAATTTCAAACCTCTTTCAGTTTTCTTTCTCTGAGTAATATCCCTGAATACCGCAAGGTATCCTTTCTGCTGACCCTTTTCCGAATATCCGATGGTTTTGACCTCGACCCAGAATGAGTGACCGTCCTTACCGCTGAACTCTATCTCGTTAGTTGTAACTTCCTTAAACTTATCGGGGTGCTGCCGTCTGAATATTATGTCTTTATTAAGTACCCGGAGAGATCTCATGGTTATATAGCCGTCTATTTTTTTCCCGAGCATTTCTGAATATTTTATTCCTAAGTAGGCTTCGATTGAAGGAGTTATGAATGTGATCCTGCCCTGCATATCGGTAGTGAGAATGATATCCGTGACATTTTCAGTTATAAGTTCATATCTGTCCCTGACCGCCTCGTACTCGACTTTTGATCTCTGAAGTTCTTCAAGCAGTGATTCCAGCTTCTCTGTATATTTCCTTTTTCTCTGCATATTGAAGATCAGAATTCCTCCGAGCATAATAAGGAGATTGACGAATCCAAGCAGAATGAATGCCTGATATCCTATGCCCAGATAAAATGAGGAAGAAGTTTTCTCGCTGTCCATATTCTGTAGCAGATTAATATACCTGATTAGGACAAAAGTCACGGCAGCCGATATCAATATACTTAAGTATATCACATATGAAGGCCGCCAGGAGAACAATCCTTCTTTTCTTTCGATATTCTCATTTTCTTCCGACATTACCTAACCTTTTTTAGAATATACGGTAGTTCGTTCTGAAGAAGAACGTTGAATTTCTATTCTCCTGATTCGACCATGGATCATCAGGATCATAAGCTTCAGCCGAGGTCATTACAGGAATTCTAGCACCAAAAACAAATTCAAATAGGCTTATAGGGTATTTGACCGTTGGAGTCAAATCAATAAACGACAACGCATTTTTTTGATCATCACCTTCTATTTCACTCGCCATATGATTCCCATAAACCATGTTTAACCCGAAAGTCAGATTGTAATTCCACCTGTAATCAGCACCCGCTGAAAACATTAAAAGATCACCAATGTTTGTTTCAGGATCAGTGATATTCTCAGTTCCGTTCCAGTATGTTCCACCTTCATCCTTATAGATTCCATTCATTTTATAAAGTATTGAGCTTTTAAAAGTGAATTCCTCCATGAAATAAAA
>DAIMKZ010000034.1:0-18302 GCA_036721445.1 Candidatus Delongbacteria bacterium | reverse complement strand
GATTACATAAGAAATATCCCTGATTATTTCACTCATAAGAATATAGCTGAAAAGTATGGTAATAAAATTTTAACGCTTCTTCTGAAAAAGATAGATGAAAAAGAAACAGATATCACAGATATCACAGCTATCAAAATATTGAAAAATATTAGCCTTAATATCGAAAAAATAAAAAAACAATCTCTTGAAATTCAAAAAAATAAATCAGCTTTTGACAAAAGCCGGGATCCTGAAGAAAGGAGGCGGTGAAGACAAGCTGATGAAGAGAAAAGAAAAAGGACTTATGAGCGCCAGAGAAAGGATAGAACAGCTTCTGGATAAAAATTCTTTTAATGAAATAGATCTTTTTGTTGAGCACCAGGGAAGGGATTTCGGACTGGACAAACAGAAACTTGCGGGTGACGGAGTCATTACAGGATTCGGAAAGATTGACGGAAGGCCTGTCTGTATTTTCGCTCAGGACTTCACCGTCGCAGGCGGATCTTTGGGAAGAATGCACGCCGCAAAGATAACTAAAGTAATGGATATCGCTTCAAATATGGGAATTCCTGTCATCGGAATAAACGATTCAGGCGGAGCCAGAATACAGGAAGGTGTGGATTCGCTTGCAGGATACGGCGAGATATTCTACAGGAACACTATAAACAGCGGTAAGATTCCTCAGATATCCGTAATAATGGGACCGTGTGCCGGAGGTGCTGTTTATTCTCCCGCTATAACGGACTTCGTTTTTATGGTTGACAAGCTGTCTCAGATGTTCATAACCGGTCCGAAAGTCATCGAATCTGTTTTAAGAGAAAAGATCGACGCGGAAAGTCTGGGAGGAGCAAGGGTTCATAATGAGATCACCGGTAACGCGCATTTTTTTGCCGAATCAGAACTCGAAGCTTTGGAACAGATAAAACAACTTCTCAGTTTCATTCCTTCGGCTTGGGATAAACCGCTGCCGATTACTAAGCCTAAACCTCCAAAAAGCAGAAAGAAGATCGAAAATATAATTCCGAACGATAATAAGATAGCTTACGACATGAAAGATCTGATCGGATATATCGTTGACGACTCTTATTTCTTTGAAGTTCAGAAATATTTCGCTCCGAACATTACCGTTGGATTTGCAAGATTTGACGGTAAACCTGTCGGAATCGTAGCGAATAACCCGAAATTTCTTGCAGGCGTACTTGATGTGGACTCAAGCGATAAAGCAGCGCGATTTGTCAGATTCTGCGACTCTTTCGGGATACCGATTCTGACCCTCGTTGACCTGCCGGGATATCTTCCCGGAATAGATCAGGAGCACTACGGAGTCATCAGGCACGGAGCAAAACTTCTTTTCGCTTATTCTGAAGCCACTGTTCCAACTGTAACTGTCATTATCAGAAAAGCTTACGGAGGCGGTTATATAGCTATGGCATCGAAACACCTGAGAACAGACTTTGTTTACGCCTGGCCGACAGCAGAGATAGCGGTTATGGGACCTGAAGGTGCTTGCAATATAATTTTTGCAAAAGAAATATCTGAAGCATCGGATCCGGAAAAAGTAAGACAGGCAAAAATAAGCGAGTATAAAGAAAAATACTCAAATCCGTATAATGCCGCTTCCAAAGCTTACGTTGACGCCGTGATAACTCCCGAAGAAACTAGAGAAAAGATAATAACTTCTTTCGAGATCGCCAAAACGAAACAGTCAGTCAAGAAGCACCATAAACATGATTCAATACCTCTTTAAAAGAAACAGGCGGATCAGAAATGGACGAACTTATAATAGACGGCGCAAAATATCAAACGAGCTTCACAAATAAGTATGAGCTTCTAAAGTCGCTTAAGCCACCTAAGCTGAACAAATCAGAGATAAGGGCTTTCATACCCGGTCAGATTACTGAAATTCCGGCTGTTAAGGGAAAGATCGTAGCCGCGAACACGAATATAATATCCCTTGAGGCAATGAAGATGATCAATGAGATCGTCCTTGATTATGACATTCAGATAAGCGAGATATATGTGAAGCCCGGTGATATTGTCGAGAAAAATCAGATACTCATAAAATACAGTATTCCGAAAACTCAGAAAAAAAAGAAAAAATAAATACCGGCAGTAAAAATTATGGAACTTATGTCCCCGGCCGGCAACAAGGATGCCCTTTTTGCCGCAATTGACGGCGGTGCTGACGCAGTTTATCTCGGTCTGAATATGTTCAATGCTAGGCGTCCCGCAAGGAATTTCAAATTCGACGAGCTTGAGAATATTGTTGTTTATGCGCATTCGAAAGGTGTCAGGGTTTATATTACTCTCAACACCGACCTTAAGTCATCCGAGCTGGCGGACGCTGCGAAGATACTTATTTTTATAAAAAAGTGCAGAGCCGATGCCGTTATCGTGAAAGACCTTGCGCTGATCTACCTGATCGGAAAATATTTTGAACCGCTGGAATTTCATCTGAGCACACAGTTCGGGATATCGAACTCGGCGGCAATGTCCGCCGCGGAGGCTCTGGACGCGTCCAGAGCCGTTCTTGCGCGCGAACTCGACAATGGTGAGATAAGCGCGCTGGTCAGGCCGTATTTTCCCAAAGCCGAGATGTTCGTTCAGGGATCGATGTGCTTTTCTTTTTCCGGAAAATGTTTAATGTCATCGTGGTTCGGAGGAAAATCGGCAAACAGAGGCACATGTCAGGCTCCGTGCAGATTCAGGTTCGGTCGTGACGGATCAGATGATCTTCAGCCTTATTTTTCCATGAAGGACTTAAATCTGTCAGAAAGACTGAAAGAACTCGAAAAGATCGGAGTAGCGGCACTCAAGATAGAAGGAAGGCTCAAGAGCGCGGAATGGGTGGGAGGCATAACCGGATTTTACAGGAGCCTTCTGAACGACACTGAGCATAAAGGCGCTGATCCGTCGCAGTTTTCCGGAAGAGAGCAGGGAGAAGGATTTTACGGTTCGTGCGCTAACCTTATCACTTCGAGGAATTCCGGAACTGTTCAGACAGCCGTCAGATCGACTTCTGAAGACCGGAAAGAAAGAATGAACTGGTACGACCTTAAGATCGTTTGCGCCGACAGGGTGAACATTTCAATTTCAACGGTTTACGGGGATGCTCAGCTTGATGTCAGAATTAAAAAGCTTGTTGATGAAAGAAGGGGCGTGAATCTGTCTGAACTGGAAGAAAGACTGAGAGATGTATCCTTCGGAAATCTGTTCCTGGGCAGATTCGAACTCGATAATGATTTATTGATCTCAAAATCTCAGCTTAACAATATCATCTCAGACCTCGGTTCTGTCATTGCTCCGATGAGCAGAAAAGAAATAAAATTCCTGAAAAGCATAAAGCTGCCTCATAAGCTTGAAGATGAATTGCGCGCCCCCGAACACGACCTCAAAAACACGCTCGATGTATGCTATGAGAACGCCAATCTGCTCAGAATATGTTCGGACGATATTGAACAGATCATTGACGATGTAAAGGATGCCGGGATCAAAAAGGTCATCGTTACCGAACCGCTTCGTGATCGTGCAGAGATATACAAAAGCCTGGCTTCGAAAGTCAGGGTCGAATTGTCGCTTTTCCCGATCATGTTCGAAAATGAGCTTCAGGAAATAAAAGATCTGATTAAATTGCTCGAACACACTAACAATATTTCTTATGAGGTCAACGACATAGGTCACCTTGAACTGCTCAAAGGAACATCAAAGAAGATCGACTGCGGACACGGGCTTTCACCATATAATATTCTGGCAGTCAAAAAGCTGAAAGAGCTCGGACTCGCGTCGGCTCATATCCCTTTAGAGTCGGATATTGAAACACTTGAGGGTTTAAAATCTTCTCCTCTGCCTCTTAGAATGACGGTCTATTCAAGGATCCCGCTTTTTTATTCCAGAGCTGTATCGGACAATTTCAAAGAAGGAAATTCTTTTACCGACAGGCAGGGTTTTAAATTTTTTATAAGAAAATACAAAAGCATCAGCATTTTCACTTCGACTGACCATTTTAGCATAGAAGACACAGACCTGAAGGGCATGAGGGCGCATGAGATAATAATCGACCTGACCGGAGAAGACAATATCTTATACAAATTCAATAAGCTTAAAAAAGATCCGTCGCTCTTTCCGGGACTTAATTTCAACCTGAAAAGAAAGTTATTTTGAACGATTTTACAGATATCCTAAACCGCGCCGGCGATCATTTTAAGAAAAAGTACGGACGAAAAGTATTCAAACTCAATTTCCACGGTAATTTCACCTGCCCGAACCTTGACGGAACGACCGGGAGCGAAGGCTGCATTTACTGCAATATGAAAGCTCTGGAGCCCTTGAAGGACCTTGAGGCTGACAGCAGTATAGAAGCCCACATGAAATATCTTAAAGAAAGGAACGGGGCCGAAGCTTTCATCGCTTATTTTCAGGACTATTCTTCTACCTATCCCGCGCACGGAGTAATGAACAGGCTGAAATATCTTGAAGAGCTTTATAAAAAAGCAGTTTCGCATCCCGATATCTTAGGCCTGGCGGTTTCTTCAAGACCCGACACGATAAATAAAGAAATACTCGACATTCTAAGATCGCTCGGCACTGATGTTACGATCGAAATGGGGCTGCAGACCGTGAATGAAAAAGACCTTGAATGGATAGGCCGCGGGCACACAGTCGGACAGTTTTCTCAGGCAGCCGAACTTGTTTCCTCATATGGGTTCGAGACTGTGGCGCACATCATACTCGGCCTGCCGAACGAGACCGATGCGGGAATTATTGAAATTGCGCAGTTCCTGAACAGCTCCAGGATCACCGGACTGAAGATCCATCAGCTGATGATCCTCAAGAACACGAGACTTGAAAAGCTTTATAATGAAGCAAGAGCACCCGAAACACTTTACGCAGAAGAATATTTCCGCAGGCTCGGAATCCTCATCTCTCACCTGAAAAGAGACATTGTTATTCACAGACTTTACGCGGACGCGCCAAAGAAAGACCTGATCGCTCCCCTGTGGTGCATTAACAAAACCGGAGTTCAGGACAGGATATTCAGATATTTTACTGATAACGGGATCATACAGGGTTCAGAACTATGATCGCTACCAACAGACTTATACTCCGCACTTTCACACTGAAAGATACTGAAAAAGTATTTATAATGAGCATTGAGGATGGTATGAAGAAATGGATACCGGATCAGGTTTACGCTGATGAAAATGAAGCCCGTGAAGTTCTCGGATTCCTGATATCGTGCTGTAATGAACCCGACCCTGAAAAGAAACCGTTCGTGCTTGGGATCGAACTTAAAAGTACAGGTGAGCTTATCGGACATGCCGGACTGAGCCCTCTGAATCACGGAGAAGTTGAGATCGGCTACGCTGTCGAAGAAAAGCATCAGGGAAAAGGTTACGCTACAGAGGCTGTCAAAGCTCTCTCAGAATACGGACTTAAACATTTCCGGCTCAAATCAGTAACCGGAGTTGTCGACAGCATGAACACAGCTTCAGTACGGGTACTTGAAAAAGCGGGTTATATGTTCGTTAAGGAAGAAGTCAGAAAAGCGTTCGGAAGAACGGTCCCGTGCAGTATCTTTAAATTCGGCAGATAGTTTCGAGCAGTTCTCTTTTCTGCCTGTAATTTCTTACAATATAAACTTTCTTACTTTCCTTTACCTGCTCAAGCCGTGCGATATTTCCGGCTCTGTTGTTCTTATTGAAGTTCCAGATCCATCTGTAGAATTCCATATCGAACTTTTCTTCGCAGCCTGCAGTTATGTCTGACCTTTCTTTTTTAAAAAGCTTGCCCTTGACCATACGCATTACAGCATTATACAAACATCTCCAGCGCGGGAAATCGAAATACACTACGGTGTCAGCTCTATCCAGTCTTTTATCGATCGTTCTTGAATAATTCCCGTCCATGATCCATTCTTCCCGTGAAACAAAATCGTCGAGCATGGAATCGAATCTCTCCTTTTCGATCATCTCCCAGCCCGGAAGCCAGAAATGGCAGTCGAGATGTATAAGCTCATATCCGAGCTTTTTATGCAGCTCCTTCGAGAAAGTGGATTTTCCGGCTCCTCCGCATCCTAAAACAAGTATCCTTTTCATTCTTTCTCAGGTTCCTGAACTGCATTATTCCTTAAAGCCGAGACAGTCGCGGGAAGTATGTGGGCAAAATATATGAAAACCGCCGTAAAAACGACATTTATCTGAAGGTCAGTCAGCGAAAGCACGAGCATTACCAGTAGAGCCAGCACTGTGAAAACGGCGTACGATATCCTTGAAGTTGTGCCGACTATCTTGAGCTCTCTTTCGTCGAGCTTTTCCAGCGGTGTGTGAACGAATTTCCAAGCACCCGTTCTATAATAAGCGAAGTAGAAGCTTATGGCGAACACAACTCCCAGGAACACGAGCGATGAAACAATCGGCCACCGTGCATCAAGCTCCTTCATATATTCTATCGCCGGAACGAACCCGGCAGCGCTCAGCAGGTTCAGTCCGATGTAATGGATATTTCTAAGATCTTTCTTCATTTTTACCTCCGAGATATTTTTCATACGCTATTTCGCTTAAAGGTTCCATCGGTTCAGTTGAAAATATAAAATCAACAGGTTTTTTGAACACTTCGGCGATCCTGAACGCAAGATCGAGGCTGGGATTATACTCCTCCCTTTCTAGGTACCCTATGGTCTGGAAATTTACTCCGATCATTTCCGCGAGTTCCTTCCTTCCGATACCCGCTTCCAGCCTTAAAAGTGCGATCCTGTTGTATATCTTTCTGGACTGCATATATGGTCCTGTTTTTTATACCTTCTGTTGTAAATATACAACAATTATTTTATTTTGTCAACAGAATCTGTCTTTTCTGCTCTTTTCATCCCTGAATAAAACCGTTTTGTCGGAATTTATGATGAACTTTCCCGATATGTATTTAAATTGTCTTAAACAAAACAGGAGGATGTTATGTTAAAAATATTACTGGCAGCTGCCCTATTGACCGCAGTATCAGCTGTATCCGGAATCACAGACATTAAAACAGCGATCACGAACGGTGATATCGTTCTTGTAAAATCAATGATCGAGGGTAATAAAGACCTTCTTGAAAGCAGGATCGATACTTACTTCACACCTCTGAATTTTGCATCGCTTGAAGGTAAGACTGATCTTGTAAAATATCTCGTTGACAAAGGCGCGAATATCAGTACAAGGGACAGAGAAGGAAGCATCCCGCTTCAGAACGCGGCAATAAAAGGATATTTCGATATTGTTAAAATCCTTGTTGAAAAAGGATCTGATGTAAATTACAAAGATGACAACGATGTTACACCGCTTCACTTCGCCTGCATGTCGGGCAATCTTGAACTTGTAAAATACCTGGTAGAAAAAGGAGCTGATGTCAGTTCTGTGTCAAAAGCCGGGCGGCAGCCGGTTTTTGAAGCGGCATGGGGCGGAAATCTTGAAATGATCAAATTTCTTGAAAGTAAGGGAGCCGATCTTAAAGGTGTTAATTCCAACGGAAATACACCTCTTCACTTTGCTTCAAGGAACGGAAACATGGAGTTTATTGAGTACATACTATCCAAAGGATACGATATCAATGAGAAGAATAATGCGGGTCAGGCTCCGATAGTCTGGGCCGTTGCGGGGAACACTCCCGAAGTGATCGGATTTCTAAAAGAAAAAGGCGCTGATATTAACGCAAAAGATTCTGACGGAAGATCTCTGATGTTCAATGCGGCGGCAAGAGGTTCGAAAGAAACAATTGAACTTCTTCAGAGCTATGGCCTGGATATTAATGAAAAAGATAATTTCGGGATGACGCCTCTCCAGTCCGGCATAAGAGGCGGGATCGAAATATTAGAATACCTGCTCGATAAAGGAGCCGAGATAGCTCCGGAAGAATGCATGAGCGGAAATTCCTGCACTATTGACGGAACTACTATTCTGCATCAGGCAATGTACGCAAATAATCCCGAGATCGTGGAACTTCTCATAAAGAGAAAAGCTCCTCTGAATGTGATCGACTCCAACGGTTCGACTCCGCTTATGATAGCCGTGAACAGAGGTTCAGTTGATATCGCTCAATTACTGCTCAATAACGGCGCTGATCCTGACATTAAAGATACCGCGTACGGAAGATCCGCTCTTCATATAGCAGCCTCGAAAGGCTATGATAAGATCGCTGCTTTACTGATCTCTGAAGGTGCCGACGTGAATATAACCGAAAAGAACGGTCAGACGCCTCTTTATTCAGCTTTATATCACGGAAATGACCGGATCGCGAAACTGCTTATTAAGAATAAAGCTGAGAATAAAGTCATCAATGATCTTCAGAAAGGACTGGAAGTAAATGACGGGGAAGCTAAGATATTCTATCTCGGACACAGCGGATGGGCGGTTAAAACTAAGGATCATCTTCTTTTATTCGATTACTGGGATAATGAAAATTCAGCAAAACCGGGACATCCGAATATAAATAACGGATTTCTTGTACCTGAAGAACTGAAAAATGAGAATGTAGTGGTATTTATGTCCCATGATCATGGAGACCATTATACTCCCGCGATGTTCGGGTGGAAAGACAAAATCGAGAATATTAAATTCGTGACTGGATTCGATCCTAAGATGAATGCAGCAGACCTTAATATCGTTGAAGGCAGAAAGCATCTTGTGATCGACGGGGTTGATATTACTACTGTTCCTTCAACAGATACCGGTGTAGGATTCCTTGTCAAAACGAATGGCATGACCATACTTCACCCCGGGGACCACGCCAATATGGACAGGGAACTTAAAGGCCCTTACGTGACCGAGATAGATTATCTTGCCGGACTGTCTGGTAAGGTCGATATAGCTTTCTTCCCCGTTTCAGGATGTAATTTCAGGGATCAGGTAGCTTTGAAGTCAGGTGTAAAGTACGCGATAGAAAAATTGAATCCAAGCGTTGTTTTTCCGATGCACGCGGGTAACAACGAGGCGAGCCTTCTAAAATTCAAGGATGAAGCTGAAGCCGACGGCGTAAAAGCTGATTTTTACTGCGCCGAATATAAGGGCGACAGATTCATTTACAGCAAAAGTTCTTCTTCGATAGTAGAGAAATAGTATAAATATCCTTCATAAGGCAAGGAAGTATTTGCATTTTTATACTTCCTGTCTTATTATTTATAAAAAATACGGAGCCGGTCATGGGTGAAAAAAAGATTGAGCAAAAGAAATTCGGCGGTTTTAAAGCTGTTGTCAGAGAATTCAACTTGAAGAAAAGAATCGAGCTGAACGATGTTTTCGCTTCGATCAGAAATGAATACAAAGACGATATAACCGGTCCGGCGTTCTGCAGGATAAATTATATTTCAAGCGTTACCGAAGGGTATTGGGTCGATGCCGGTTATCCAGTCTCCAACCTTGTCCGTTCCGCAGGAGAACTGAAAGTAAAGAACTACGAAGAATATAAAGTTCTGTCTGTAAATGCGGACCAGGGTCTTAAGAACCTTGGAGAGAAGTATTCGGAAGTTTACGGCTTTGCGAGAGAAAAAGGCATGGTTTCCGATGAATTTTCCATTGAGGTATATCATGAGGGAAATATGGACGGCCCTGTCGAGCTTCTGTTCGTTGAACATGTGTGGACAGAGCTGTTCTTAAAGAACTGTAATAAATGCCTTACGGATAAAGACTGTGCAGACATTTGCAAATATGTATCCGAAGCAGAAAAGGCTCAGGCTGTGAACGAAAAATTCGAGAAGATAAAGAAGATGATAGAGATAGTGGACAGGAACAGAGAGCAGGTAAAATATGATATTCTATCAAAGTGCTCGCATATATTTCCGAAAGAACAGCTGAAAAAGCTTAGAAACACTTATCTCGAAGCCGAACAGAACGGAAAAGATCCGGTCGATGCAGTGATCGAATTCATGAAGAACGATCCGGGCTGGAATGAACCTCCGGTAAGGAAAGGAAATGAAATTTACGCTGAAAAGAAACCGGCCGACCCCAAAGCATACGCTGAAGCCAAAACCGATCTTGAAAGAAAACAGGCATACTGCTTCTGCCCTATAATAAAGCCTAACATTGATAAAGGAATGCCTAAATCATACTGCTACTGCGGAGCCGGATGGTTCAGACAGCAGTGGGAAGCAGCGACAGGAAAAGAGGTGAGAGTTGAGATCCTGACCTCGATACTGAACGGTGATGATAAGTGCAGCTTTAAGGTGATACTACCAGAATAGTTTTTATTTTATCAATAACATTTTCTTACTTATTTTAGTACTTCCCGTCTCAAGGGTGTAATAGTATACTCCGCTGTTCAGGTCTGACGCACTGAAATTCAGGCTGTGATTTCCTGCAGAAATTTTGCCGTTTAGAATCTCTTTTACAAGCTCGCCTATCGTGTTGAAAACCGACAGTGAAACCTGTTCGTCCTTCGGAAGCGAGAAACTGATGATCGTTTCCGGGTTGAACGGGTTGGGATAGTTCTGGCGGAGAGCTGTCTCTGCAGGTGCCAGTTCATTTTCAATTGAAGTCGGCATTAGTATCTGCATAGGCACACCTGTTCCGGGAACAAGACTTTCAAATCCGTTAATTATTGGCGATGATGAATTGTCTATAGTAAATGAACGCATATCACCCCAGTATGTATCAGGGATCATGTAAGGTCTGGACAGATCCTCTACCAGAATATTTATTTGGTCTCCGGATTCCCAATTGTATGGAAGATTTCCCGGATTGAAATAAAGAACGGAATAAATCCCGCCGACCATAGTAAATCCGCATCCCGGACTGTTATGATCCAATATTTCGGACGGATTTTCTGTATTCCATACTTTAAATTCAATATTAGCATAAGGCGCGGTGCTAAAATCCAGTTCGCTGCCGTCATTATCAATAATGTGGCAATAAACTACTCTGGGTCCGCCGCCCGTTAATCCTTTCGATTTTAAATTATTATCTAAAGCTAAATCTGAAATCTCAGTCATTCCCTTTGATGATGGCCATACAACAGATTCCGTTACACTCGCAAGTAAAGCCATGCCGGGCTCTACAGGAAAAATATTAAACCAACCAAAAATGGATTTTGCGCTAGTTGAGAACTGCTGAGTAGAATTATCATATTTTGCGATAGCATTACATACTGCAATGTCGTTCCCAAGCAATTCCGTATCCGTCAATCCGACTTTTGATAAAGGTACGCAGATCGGATTATTATCAGTTCCTTCGGTAGTTACAAGATTATATTGGACATTGACACTGTCCCCTTCAACTATAAAATCAAAATCGTTCTTTGCATTTATCATATAGGCTCCGCCTGTTACGACGGGAAAATCAGTGAGCCATCCGAAATAAGAATGATGACCTACTGTTTCCCAACCCTGTACTGCTGCATTCCACTTTGAGACTGCATCAATGTTAGTTCCCAAAGGATCAAGGTCGCTTGCATTATCCCATCCGTTCCGAACGGGAATACCTACGAAGTTCAGGTCGGTACCGGTTGTTGTGACGCAGGAATATGTGAAAGTCTTTGATTCTGTACCTGAGGGTATCGCAAGCATCCACGGCTGCCCTGAATCTTCCAATCCCAGGTCCTCGAATCCGAGATACACCCATTCTGATGATGAATCTTCGATCGTATATTCTGCCTGAGTTTCATAAAACCATTTTTTATCCGTATTGTAGTCTCTGATAAGAACATAAAGAATATCACCAGCATCCCAGGAACTGAAATGCTGCAGATCGACCATGCAAACTCCCCTAATAGGACTCTCATTATTGGGAAACATCATTACTTCACATTGTGCCAGACCGTCTGACTGTTCGATCACTTCCCCGGGAATTCTCTGTAGCCACGCTTTGTAGGTGACATTGGTGATGCTTTCGTTCGTATACTCGTTACCAGTGAGGTCAACAATACCGAAAACGATCACTTTTGTGTTCGAGGCAAAACCACTTATTGCGCTCAAAACCAGAACCACCAACATCAGTTTCTTCATAGCACTTCTCCTATTTTACGAATAACATTTTTTTATTTAGTTTTGTGCTTCCCGTCTCAAGTGTATAGTAATATATACCGCTGTTAAGATCGAATGCGTTGAAATTTATCGAGTGATTTCCGGCAGATTTCTTTTCGTTCACAAGCACCTTTACAAGCTGACCGTTGGAGTTGAGAACCGACAGAGTGATATGTTCTTCCTTCGGAAGCGAGTAAGTTATCGAGGTTTCCGGGTTGAACGGGTTCGGGTAGTTCTGATGGAGTTCTGTTTGATAAGGCAGCAGCTCAGGATCAATCGCATCCGGCGAGATCGTCTGGATCGGTGCTCCGGAACCGGGTATGACAGCCTCGAACCCCTTGAAAAAAGGGCTTGCGTTCCCGTCTAGAACATAAGTAGCCTCGCCGGTGGTCCATGATGAAAAATCGGCTTCCCTTTCGTCCTTTGCCAGTACGGTAAGCTCTTCGCCTTCGCTCCAGTTCGTCGGGAACGTGCCGACATTGACGAATCCTACGCTGAAACCTCCAAGATCGATGAACCCGCACCCGCAGTCGTCCTGGTTGAGTATTTCATGCGGTCTGTTGTTGATCCAGGCTTTAAAAGTGACTCTGTCCGTGAGAAGGTCGAAATCGTTCCCGTATTTGTCAATTACATGGAAATAAATGATCTTCGGCCCGTTCGAAGAAGCTTTTTCAGAAGCGTATTCCCCGGGATCGCTATGATCTGATTTGATCTCGTCCGGCCATGTCGTGACCGCGTTCCCTTTCCATAAAAGGGGCATTGCAGACCATACCGGATAATGGTAAAAACTGAACCCGAGTACGAATCCGTGCCACTTCTGTTCGTTCTGCAGATATCTGTATATGTCGGCGCAGTAGCTGTAGCGCTCGGATTTTATATCTTCTGTGCTGTCGATGTCCTGTCTCCATAAGGGCACCATGAAAGAGCTCATATTAAGCCCCAGGCTGTAGGGAGGCACATATACACTGTCACCGGTGATCTGAAGGTCGAAGCTGTTCATAGCATTTATCAGATACGCCTGACCCGTCTCAGCCGCAAAATCATTGACCCATCCGAAATAGGGATTGAAACATGCTGCTTCCCATCCGTAAAGTTCAGAGTTCCACCTGCATACCATGTCGATGTTGTTTCCTGCGGGATCAATATCCGATGCCGTCGTATAGCCCGATAGCGGCAGAGCGATGAAATTATAGCTTGTTATACTGTCGTTGTGAACGCACGGATACACGAAGGTCGAATCGTTCAGCCTGTACGGGTCCTGCGGATAGAGTACAAGTACAAATGCAAAAAATACAGACAACATCAGCTTCTTCATAACACTTCTCCTAAAATATTCCCTCTATTTATAGAATATACTAAGAGGCTGATGAAAATCCAAACAAAATATTATTTTTATTTATCGTAACCTTTTACTTCTCTCAACTCAAGCGCGTCGGAGAGCTTCATCTTCTGAGTACCGCTGCATCTGCACGCAAAGCCGTCGATGAGTGAATATACCACAGGCAGCACAAGCAGGGTTAGAATAGTAGCGAACCCGAGTCCGAACGAGATCGATACTGCCATAGGTTTCCACATTCTGACCGACTCGGATTGGGATATTATCATAGGAACAAGCCCGAAGATGGTAGTGACAGTGGTCAGAATGATCGGCCTCAGCCTTGTTCTGCCGGCATTTATCAGACTGTTCCAGCGGTCAACACCCTTTTCTCGCTCCTTGTTGATGAAATCCACGAAAACGATCGAGTCGTTCACGACGATGCCGGCAAGCGCGACCACCGCGATCATGGACAGGATCGAGAAGGGCGTGTTCGTGACCACGAGCCCGAAGATAACACCGATGAAAGCGAACGGGATCGTGATCATGACTATCAGAGGCTGAATGTAGGATTTGAACTGGGTACCCAGTATCATATAGATCATTATAAGCGCTATCACGAAAGCGATGTAAAGCGAATTGAAGCTTTTGGCGCGTTCATCGCTCGATCCGCCGACTTCTATCTTGTATCCCGGATTTTCCCGTTCGAAATTCTCAAGCGATCCTGTAATCCCTTTGATCTTGTTGCCGAAAAGAAGTTCGTTCGCTTCATCGGGGGTTCTCATCATCGTCTTTCCGTTCTCAGTATATGTACCCACGTTCCCTGTGATCGTTACAGTTCTCTTTCCGTCCCTTCTGACTATCCTGGATATTGTGTTCGATATCTCGAATTCAGCCACATCTTTAAGCACGATCTTTTTTCCTGTTCTCGTATTCATTTTCATATTGCGCACTTTATCGACCGAATCGAACTGCTCTTCAGGCAGGATCACTCTGATATTGTACTTATCCGATCTCTCGGAATATTCAGATATTATTTTTCCGACAGAGGCTGTTCTTATAAAAGAGGCCAGTTCGGATACTCCTATACCGTAAAGCGAAAGTTTTTCATAATCAGGGTATATTTTCATCTCTTTCTTACCGGCATCAAAATTATCTTCGACATCTTTTATACCTGGAACCGCGCTTATGACATTCTTCACCTTCTCTGAAAGCTCCTGCAGCCTCTTCAGATCATCTCCCAGGATCCTGATCTCAACATCCTCTCCGGTAGGAGGTCCGCTTCTTCCTGTCGAGAATTTGTAACTGACGATCTCCTGCATGCCGTTGAGGAATTTCCTGATCTCCTGTGTGACCACATTCAGATCGACCGTCAGGCTGTCGGCATCTATCAGGTCAAGCCTGAGTTCTATCAGGTTGGTCGATTCGTCCCAGAAAGCTCTGTCCTGCTGCTGGCCGACGTTAGAGTTGAGGGCTTTAAAATTATCCTGATAAGGCATATTCATTACAAAATTCTCAATTACTTTGGTGAGGGAGTCGGTTTTTTCGAGATGCGTGCCGGCAAAAGCCTCAGCTTTAATAGTTAGCGTTGTCGGTGCTGTTTTAGGGAAGAACTCGAACTTAACAAGTCCTTTGACGACGGTGAACATCGAAGCAAAAAGCGCAATGACAACTATGACCATTACGAGCGACCTTCTTTTAAGAAAACCTATGAGTAAAGCGGAGTATTTTTTAACAAGTCTTTTATAAAAATGACCTTCCGCTTTTTCCTTATTGTGAGGTTTTGAAAAATCGGCCAGGTGCGAAGGAAGAATAAGCAGCGCCTCAAACAGCGAAGCAAAAAGCGCAAGCGACACTACTTTCGGGAACACGCCCAGAAATCTGCCCATATGCCCTTCCATCATGAGAAGGGGCAGAAAAGCGGCGATCGTTGTCAGAACTGCTGCAATTACCGGCCACATCACTTCTCCCGCTCCTTTCACTGCTGCGTCCTTAGGACTCATTCCCTCCTCGATGTTCCTGTGAACGTTCTCGATCACGACGATCGCGTCGTCGACGACCATACCGAGTACGAGGACAAGCGCGAAAAGGCTGAGATTATTGATCGTGATACCGAAATACTGCATCAGCCAGAATGTCATCATAAATGAAAAAGGTATGCCCATAGCGGCGAATATCGCGTTCCTCCACCCTATAAAAAGATAAAGCGTTATAAAAACCAGCACTATACCTAATAAAGCCGACATCGAAAGAGTGTTTATATTACTTCTCACGGCAATAGAATCGTCATTCACGACCCTGGCCTGAACATCAGCGTATTTCTCCGGGATCGTTTTAATATAGCTCCTGATATCCTTGATAATGTCGAGAATGTTACCGTCGGCGTTCTGATAAACATAAAGATTCAGACTTTCTTTTCCGTCGAGCCTGGTCTTCACATTCATTTCCTCATAGGTATCGGTCACTTTCGCAATATCTCTCAGCCTGAGTACCGATCCGTTGTCGAATGCTTTGAGCACTACATATTCTATCTGATCGACGGATTCGAACTGCCCCATCGTTCTTACCAGGACCTCGGATTTACCCGCCATCACTGTTCCGCCCGGCAGATTAAGGTTCTTTGATTTGACTGCTGTTTCAATATCAGTGAAGCTAATATTAAAATACTCCATCTTGTTCAGGTCCGGTTCGATCCTGATCTCTCTGACCTTTGCGCCTTTGAGCTCGACTTTCGACACATAATTAATCTTGGCGAGATCGTCCTTGATCTCTTCGGATATCCTTCTTATTCCGTCGGGAGTATATTTTTCGCCCTCTATAGCTACTGTACAAACTGATTTGAGCTCACGCATGCTCATATTCTGCATGAAAGGATCCGTTGCGTCCTCGGGAAGCCCCCTGACCTTATCCAGCTCTCTGGACACGTCGTTCCACGCTTTGTCTATGTCCACTCCGGCATTCAGGTTAACGAATATTACAGCTCTTCCCTCGTACGCCGTCGAGCTTATGTAGTCGATATCCGTCATGTCGGCGAGTTCGTCCTCTATCTCCTGAATTATCAGCGTCTCTATCTCGTCCGGAGCAACTCCCGGGTAGACAACGCTTATCATGAACGATCCCCATTCGATCTGGGGCATGGACTCCTTAGGTATCTTGTATGTATAGAATATTCCCAGGATGAATATAATTATCATCACCATATTTATTAAAACAGGATTTCTGACTGAAAATTTTGGAAGATTCATTTTGCGCCCCGCGGCTGTTTATTTTATATCGTTACCGAATATCTTTACCTGAGCATTGTTGGTCAGAGCGTCCGCGCCCGATACTACAATTTTCTCTCCCGGTTCGACTCCTGACAGTATGAGCATTGAGTTACCGTATTTTTTGCCTGTTTCGATCTTTCTTTTGACAGCTTTGTTCTCGCTGTTGACCAGATATACAAAATAATTACCGAACTCCTCAATTATGTTGTCGAAATCTGTATAGATCACATTCACTATTTTGCGTGACTCTATCCTTCCCCTTACGATCATTCCCGGGATAAGCTCCATTCCCTCGTTTTCTATCACGATCTCAACAGGATAGTTTCCTGTTGCATCCGGTTTTTTTCCTGAACCGGTTACTTTTCCGTAGATGATCTTCTCCGATCCGTTGTGCCTGATCTCAACTTCCGCGCCGGTCTTTATGGCCTGAATATCATATTCCGTCACACCTGTCTTAATTACAAGCTGCCTGCAGTCAACTATTGCAGCCACAGGCTGACCGGTCGCAATGAACTGACCCTGTTTAATATTAAGCTGGGCTATCGATCCGTCAACCGGAGATAAGAATTTTGAGTTTTCATAGTTTATTCTGGCCCTTTCGACATTAGCCTTTGCACCATCAACGGCCGCTTCCGCTTTCTTTAATGCGCTCTGATCATTTGTCAGTTCGAATTTCGACACTTTTCCGCTTTCGTAAAGTTTCTGAGTAGTTTCAAGCTTGATCTTTAACGCTTCCAGTCCCGCTTCTGCGGATTTCAGCTCTGACTTTGCCTGATCATACGATATCTGATAGTTCTCCGAGTCAAGGTAGGCAATAGCCTCCCCCTTCCTGATCTTATCACCGAGACCTTTTTCGACGGATTTTACTTTACCTGCCACCTCGCTGTAATAAACTATGTCGGTTATTCCTTCAAGCTTGCCTGTTATTTCAGCATAAAGCTGAAGATCTCCCGGCTGTATTGTTTCCACTTTGACGGTTACGGCGGGATTTTGAAGATTTTCATTCTTTCTACCCGGATTTTCTTCCGTCTTTGAGCAGGACATTAAAATTATTGCAGAAGTTAAGATCGCCGATATTAGTTTTGTCGTATTCATTTTTTGCCTCGATTTAGAACAGTTTAATTATTTCTTCTTCGTCATTTATTCCAAGAATTTTCATAAGCGCAGATTTGGTTTTAAGGATCGAGTAGTATGTAGAAGTTTGATCGTATTTGGCCTGGATAAGTGCCAGTCTGGCAGTATTAAGCTCGTCTTCCGTCGAGAGCCCTGAATTGGCTCTTTCCTCAACGTTAGCGTAAGTTTCATTAGCCAGTTCCACAGCCACTTTTGAGCTTGTGAACTGCTTTGATCCGGAAACAAGAGAATAGAGATATGTTTTAATTTGTGTGGAAATATTATCAATAAGCTGCTTCTCTGTCAGCTCAGTTTTTTTAAGATCGATCCTGCTTTTTTGAAGTGTTACATAGTTATCATAAAGAGGCAGTACAGGAACGGATGCCGAAATACTGACCGTGCCGGAATTTGAGAACACGTCGTTAAGGTTTGTTTTCGACCATTCAGTAGAATAAGAAAGACTTATGCTGGGCATGAAATTACCGGCTGACACGGATATCTTCTTCTCATTTATCCCTTTAGTAAGTTTAATGTTCTTAAGATCGCTGTTATTTTCAAAAGCAATTTCCTTCAGACTGTTGATCTTCTCTGCAGTATCTGAAAATAAGGATGCGCTCAGCTTTGTAATTACAGGCTCGTAATG
>DAIMKZ010000033.1:0-18563 GCA_036721445.1 Candidatus Delongbacteria bacterium | reverse complement strand
CAGCTTTATTCGTGAAGGTAATACATACGATATTCTCAAGTCCCGTCTCAGGTTCTTTTATCAGCAGATGTACGTATTTCGACGACAGGACTTCAGTCTTACCGGCGCCTGCGCAGGCTGAAATGATAACGTTCTTATCGACTACGGCTTCTTTCTTTCTGCCGCTGAACATTATGAACTTTTTAGTTTCACTCTTTTTGCTTTCGGTAATTATTTTATAGTCAGGATAATATATATTACCGCAAGGAATATAGTCTTCAAGACGTTCGAAGTCCGACTGCCCGTTCAACGGGCACGTGAAGCCGATCCCGCAGTATTTACAGGCTGAATTTACCTGAGGTAAAAATCCCTTATCCTGCCCGAGTTTTTCCTGCAGCTTTAATTCAAAAGTACCGAATACCTGAAAAGTGAATTCCGTGAAAGGTGAATTCTGCGAAACATAAGCCGCTGTGATCTTTTCGGGATCAAGTCCGTCGAAGTAATTCTGCTGTAAAAGATCGCATTCCGGTTTTCTCCCTGATCTGTCTACATCAAAGTTGACACCCTCTCGTTTTTCGATCCCTCTTCTGACAGCTTCCTTATATATCAGAAGCTGTACAATCTGATAGTCAGCTATACCGTCTTTATATTCCTTAAATTTACCTGTCGTTTTTATATCAAGTACGACCGGAACTCTGTTGTGATCAATATACATGAAATCAATATATCCGGTGTTAACTTTTATACCCTCAGTTATTTCCATATCGCAGAATTTCAGTTCGGTCAGGAATGTTTTTGTCACTTCTTCAGGCGTAGGTCCTATCGTAAGTATCAGCCTTGCCAGAAAAGCGATGAACTCCTCTGTCCTTTTATTATTCTTATACGTACAGAAAGGATCGTTCTCAAGCGCAATATCATTTAACTCTTTTATCTTGTTATCAATTCCCGATGCAGCGATTTTTCCCTTCAGGATCGAAAATTCCCGTTCAGCATTAATAGCTTTTTTCGAGACCAGAACTCCCTTCGTATAATATTTTGCGAAATCTGTAAATCTCGCCTGAGTAAATTCCGCTTTACCGAATTCATATGGAAGATCATTTTTCTGATTTTTGAGAAACGCTCTTCTGATATCCGTAAATTCGTCATGACCTAAAAGCTCCTTATTTCTGTAGAACCTTAAGAACACTTCGGATACGTCATGATAGAAATTTCCCGCCGTGAAAGGGAACTGGTCCTGTATCTCGTCTTTGCTGCTGATCATTTCCTGCGCGAATTTGGCGGGGCATGTCATGAACTGCTCGATCCTGGAAGCGCTGCTTAATTTCTTCAAGACAGCGTTTCTATCACAGTTAACTGAGAAGAAGCGGTCTCTTGATATTCTGCCGCCTTCGAATAAGTCTATATCAGAAATTCCCGTCGCTCTCTTAATCAAATCATCCGCTCTGTAACTGAATTTTCTTTTTTGCTCCGGAAATTTAAAATCGGGGTTCTCGGACTTAATACTGATTTCAGCTTCATAAGTTTTTGATTCCAGCACTTTATCTATATAAGTGGACTGTATAACTTCTTCTCCCCAGTTCGGAATGAACATGACGGCTTTCTCGACCGGTCCGGAGCAGAATATTCCAAGGTTCTCTATCAGAGCTTCATCGGGACTGATCCCGTATACGGAAGTATAAAGTTTTCTGTAATTCTCTTTCTGCAGTATCTTTATTGTACCGTTATCTTTCAAAAAGCCTTCTTCGGTCAGACCGGAAAGGATCAGGCATTTTCCTGCCGGAGCCGGCTCGGTCATCCTGGAGAGTCTTACTCCGTTCCTGACAGTGTTCAGCTTCTTTTTATCTTTCTTTGCCAGGATTAGATATAAATACTGCACTACTTCGGACAGAAGAGCTTCTTCTCCGAAAACAGTCTCAAGCACCGGAAGATATTTATAAATTTCAAATTTAATTTCGGGTTCGACCGATTTATTCAGATTTATGTAATATTTCTCGATCTCCCTGACAGCTTCTCTCACATTCAGCTTTGAATCTTTCACATCGGCAGTGCGCAGGAATGAAAAGAAGGAATTCTTTCTTCTGTCTTCATCCGCTTTGTCGGCAGCGTTAACGTTCAGCGACAGATCTGAATCTTTTCCTTTTGTTAATTTTTCAATAAGAGAACTGAGAGTAATACTCTCCAGCTCAAAGTTTATCGGTTCTTTTGTCAGATAAGTGTTATAGAAATTAAGTACCGTAGCCGCATCCTGTCCGATCCCCGCATTGATCAGCCTCAGAACATCTGTTTCAATATTCTTGTCTTTCTGATTATATGACGAATATACAGGCACACCTGACGCGCTTAGAAGATTATTCAGAGTTCTGTAAAAACCGTCGTCAGAACAAACGACAGTAAAATCTCTGTAACTGTACTCCCTTTCCCCGATATTCTTCAGTATGAAATGCTTAATTTTTCTGGCCTCGTCGAGTCTGGACCCGGATACGAAGAACTCGATTTCACCGGGATCGAATTCCGCATTGTTCTCACCTTTGAACATTTCCGTCAGGACAGCATATTTGCCTTCCCTGCGTGTTTCGAGTTTTACTGCATTTACAGCTTCAATAAGTTTCTTCTCCTTGAACGACATTTCTCCGGCATGATTTTCAATACAGAATATTTTACATTCTTTCCCGGTATCTTCAACTTTATCCATTGATTCATCGTACATCTGACCCCTGAAATAGAAATCGAAACCGTTGATGTAATCCCTGATCTCAATTAACATTTTCAGGTTCAGTCCTGATCTTTGTATGTCTTTAACGACTTCTTCATCTATATTATTTATATCTGTAAGCAGAATATTATTTAAAAGTTTGAGAAGATTTTTTTTGTAATTTCTGTATTTTGAATGTTTATACTTTCCCGGCAGGTTCTTAACGTCAGACCGTTCCATCAGGATAAGAAAATCCTCCTCTCTGATCTCGCGGCCTACTCCGATACCGGAAAGTTCTCTGGCATAATCGTGCAGTTCTCTAATTTGCGGTAAAGCTGAAGTTCCTATATTCTTTTTTCTGAGCCATTCCGTCATCGCCAGCTTTATCCCGTGGCTCTGGGAAACGTCCTTTACAAGAAGAAGCGATTCGGCTATGGTCTCAGGCTGTCTAAACCTTTTGTCGGGATTTAAAAATACAGGCGAAAAATCTATGTTCATGAAATTCTCCGTTTTTCAAATAAGATACAAATACACCAGCGACAAATAACGGCGCCGAATGTATTTTAATATATTATAGTATAAATTATTAAGGCGGTTAAATCAATTGTTTATTTAAAATATCTCATGCCGTTGTTCTCGGATTCCCAGACCTCTATCATGTGGATCTTCAGATTGGAATTGTTGATCTTTTCGGACAGTTCTTCGAAGAGTATCCTGGCGATGTTCTCCGCGGTCGGGTTGATGTTATGAAAGCTCGGCTGCTCGTTCAGATATACATGATCGTATTTGTCGATCTCTGCTTTTGCAATCCTCTTGAATTCCTTGAAATCCAAAGAGATCCCTATACTGTTAAGCTCCTCCGCCCTCGCGAATACTTTTACTTTCCAGTTGTGCCCGTGAAGATTTTTGCACTCGCCGTCGTAGTCTATGAGTTTATGCGCGGAAGAAAAATGGTGTTTTACGATTATTTCATACATATCAGCTCCTCAGTTTCTTTAGCAGAGTATATATTTCAGACAATCTGAGTTCTATCTCATTAATAACATCGTTCTTATCTATAGCGCCGCTTTTCAGATCGTCCTGCACTTTCGAGTCGGAAGTAACCTCGTATTTTGCGTAGACCATCGAAAAAGTCACTTTAACATTCGTTTTACCTTTGCTCTGAATATCATAGACCTCAATATTCACTATCGGTGCGAAGGTTTCATCATCTTCAAGCAGAGTGATCATAAAATTCTTGAGCGCGTTGTCCGAATAGGATTTCCATCCCATAAGCTCAAAACCGATCTCAGTGTCTGTCGAACTTTTACCGTCCTTATACTGCCTGTAATCTTCCGTAGGCACTGGTTTTTCGACCGATACGTTCCTTATTGATACGTCCAGGTCGTAGACTTTTTTGCACTTTTCGATGAAATTCACTATGAATTTCTTTATCAGCTCATGCTCGTTATAGTTCATGATCAGTCCTTGTTCATTCTTAAAAATGCCGGTATTTCGTAATCCGTTCCGGATGCCTTCGCGAACTTCGGAAGAACGGTCTGTTCCCTTTCGGCAGCGGCTGTTTTTATCTCCTTCTGCACAAAAGCTTTCTCATATTCGCTCTTCTTCTCTTTCTTCAGGCCTGTTTCGAACCCGGTTGCTATCACTGTGACTCGTACCTTATCTTTCATTTCATTGTCCGTAACAACGCCGAAAATAACGTTGACGTCAGTAGTGCCCGTTGCCTGATAGATCAGGTCCATGGCCTGTTCGACCTCGAAGAGAGAAAGCTCCTCGCAGGCGCTGATGTTGACAAGCAGCCCTTTGGCCCCCTTGATGTCGATATTCTCCAGAAGCACGCTCTGTATAGCGGTCTGAGCCGCCTCGATACATGCGTGTTCGCCTTCAGATTCGCCGACCCCCATCATAGCGTCGCCCATTCCCTTCATAGTAGTTTTTATATCGGCGAAATCAAGATTGATGTGGCCTCTGCAGGTTATAAGGTCGGCGATACCCCTGACGGCTTTGTAGAGCACTTCGTTCACCTGACCGAAAGCCTTTTTAAGAGATGTGTTCGGGTCGGTCGTTGACTGTACAAGCCTCTGGTTGTGTATGATTATCATGGCGTCGACATTTTCCTTGAGCTTCTGGATCCCTTTATCGGCGTTAACGGTCCTCTTGAGACCCTCGAACTTGAAAGGCTTGGTCACTATTGCCACCGTCAGGGCTCCGATCCCGCTCGTTATCTCGGCGAGAACTCCGGCGGCGCCTGTGCCTGTTCCGCCCCCCATCCCGGCCGCAATGAACACCATGTCGGAATCAGACAGCATGTTCGTTAATTTCTCCCTGTCTTCCTCCATAGCTAACCGGCCGATCTCGGGGTCCGCTCCTGCGCCGAGTCCTTTCGTGGTCTGCGATCCGATCTGTATCTTCGTGTTCGCTTTGGACTGCTGAAGCGCCTGGGCATCGGTATTGAGCGCAATGAACTCGACTCCCTTCAGGCCGGAATCGATCATGCTGTCAACAGCATTGCAGCCTCCGCCGCCAACGCCTATCACCTTGATCTTCGCGCTGCCCTTTATCTCATTATCGAATTCAAATACCATTGACGACATATATCCCTCCGAATTTTATATACTGTATCAGAACAGGTCAGCTACGAACTGCTTTATTCTGTTCACGAAACCGCCTTCTTCAGCTTCATCCCTGTCGCTGAAAATATCGTTCACAACCGCGTATTTTACAAGACCCGCCGCAGTAAAGAAATCGGGAGTCAGCTCCTCCTTTTCCGACCTTATATCCATCGCCTTTCCGCAGGTCGTCTTAGAATTGTTCATTTCCGAGAAAAGTTTTTCAGTGCCCCTGAGGCAGCTTGCGGGTCCGGTGATTATCACCGGAGAGTGGATCATCCTCTGATAAGAACCTTTGTATATCTCCCTCGTAACGAATTCGAATATTTCCTTCATCCTCGCTTCCGTGATCTTCGCTATGTATTCTTCGCTGAACTCCGTTTTCTGCGACGATGAATTCTCGACCTGTATCATTTTTTCCGGATCGGCCTCTCCGGGGAATGCCGTCGCGACCGTCTTCTTTATCCTGTTAGCCGTAGGATAATCGGTTTTAAGCAGGATCTTAAGGTCTTTAGTTATGTAATTCGAACCGAAAGGTATCATTTTGGACATTCTGAGTATGCCGTTCAGATAGACCGTCAGCTCCGTGGTCTGATCGCCCAGGGATATCACGATCACGCCCGCTTCCTTATCGTCCTCGTCTATAACTGCTTCCGCTGTCGCCAGAGGCGAGAATACGATCCTGTAATTCTTTATGCCGAACGAATCGAAAATGCTGCATATGTTCTCCCTGTGCGATTTGTCCGTCTGAATAACATATACAGTACTTTTGAGCTTGATGCCGGACATGTCTATCGGATTCAAAGTAGCCGGCTGATCGTCGATCTGGAATTCCTGGGGAATAGAGTGCAGTTCAACCTTATCGTCCTTATTGTAGGCAGTCATTTTGGCGGCTTTGAGAACTTCATTCACGTGAGACCTCGTTATCCTGACCCTTCTCTCCTCGTTCTCCTGTTTCCACAAAGGTATCGTAGAAGTCCCTGAATAGGAGCCGACGTTCTCGCCCGAAACATTGATCACATATTCATCGATACTTTCATTTATGCCGTCCCTGATCTTCTCAAGCATCTGACCGAATACCTCTTTCGCTTTTACAAGGTCAATCATCGTACCCTGTCTCGAAGCTCTGTGAGGAATTTTTACAGTTTTCTTGACGCTGATCTCGCTGGTCTGATAATCTCTTACGCATAATGCCGCTTTCAAATATTTGCTTCCGAAATCTATCCCCAGTATATACATAGCTGCTTCCCTGTTTATTTTTCAACTGTCGCTAATTCTTTAAGTACAACCTGCTTGTCGAAACGGAGGTCTATATACTCGATCCTGCCGAACGCGAGACTGCTGTATTCGTTCTTGAGGAAATACTCGAGCACGATGATCTTTTTCTTGAACTCGTCCGTTCCGATGATTACCGGCGCAGATGATTTAATAAGATACAGCTCGATCCCTCTGTCCGTCCTTTCGATCTCCGAGATATGATGGTAAGTGAATGGACTTGAGGCTATGCACTCGTTCAGAAAACCCGTGACACTGCTGTCGGGACCGTTAAGTATCACAGGCAGATCGTATCCTTCGCCCGGCCTTGCTTTTCCCAGCACTTTACCGTCCGCGCTCACATATTTAAGAATGCCTGATGAATTAAAGTACGCCAGAGGTTCGTTCTCGACTACAGTGATCTCGATCGCTGCGGGGTAGATCCTTCTTATCCCGGATCTTTTAACATAAGGCGATGAGTTGAGTTTTCTTTCGGAGGAACTCAGATCAAGTTCGTCTGTCCTGATGCCTCTTTTTATTCCCGTAAGTTCGATAACTTCACCCGGAGTAAGAAGCCTGTTATTCTTGACCGTTATTTTTTTAAGATCGAAAACGTCCGTTGTCCTGTAAGCCTGATATAAGTAATACGCAGAATACGATAATGCGTAGATCATGCACGCTGCCGTGAAGAGTTTAAAGACCCTTAATAATTTGTGCATCGCTCTTTTAATAAAATTCATTTGAGTTCCTCATCAGTAAATCCGAGATATATCACTTCTTCCTGAAGTTCGGTGCCGAACTTTTCTTTTACCGTCGTCTTGATATGCTTGATGAGCGACAGAACATCCTGCGCGGTCGCCGTACCTGTATTTATAATAAATCCCGCGTGAAGACCGGAGACCATCGCGCCGCCAATTGTTTTACCCTTGAGTCCGGCGTCTTCAATGAACTTACCGGCAAATCCTTCCGCCGGCCTTTTAAAAACGGATCCGCATGAAGGATAATTAAGCGGCTGTTTCGATCTTCTTAGCGCCGAATATTCCGCTGTTTTTGAACTGATCTCTTCAGGATCGCCCTTTTCCAGCGCGAACACTGCTCCAGTAACGATACTGCCCTTCAGCCCAGAATGTCTGTAGCCGAATTCAATATCATTCCTTCCGATCCTGACTATCTTACCTTCCGAAAGAATATCGGCTGAAAGGACGAGAGAGGATATCTCTTTACCGTAACAGCCCGCGTTCATGACAAGCGCTCCCCCGACAGTGCCCGGTATCCCCGCAAGCTCCTCGAAACCGGTCAGCGAATTTTCCGCGGCTTCTTTTGCCACAGCGGAAAGCAGACTTCCGGCACCGGCGGCTATGAGGTTCCCCTCCGCCGCTATGTCGCGGAAATTTTCCGTCATGTCTATCACGCAGCCGTCGAATCCTCTGTCTGAAACAAGTATGTTGCTTCCCCTTCCCAGTATAAAATAAGGTATCTTGTTTTCTTTACACACCTCAACCGCGGCTGCGAGTTCAAGCGGTCCGTCAGGCGCGGCGTAAACGGCGGCAGGCCCGCCTATCTTATAATAAGTGTGCCCGCTCATTTTTTCTCCGAACCTTACATTGCCGCACGACCGTATGAACATTTCGCTTCTTATCATTTCTCTAACAGCGCCTCCTTAAGCCTGTAAAGCACTTTATTTATCTCTCCCGCTCCCATACTGACTATAACATCGCACGGACGGACGGAATCCGACAGCTCCTTATAAACTTCCTCGAAACTGACGAACACTCTTGTTCTCTTTTTAGTTTCCTCATCCATCCTGTCGAAAATATCCGAGCTCGCTACCGAGGGATCGTATTTTTCCCTTGCGGGATAGATGTGTGAAATATAGACCAGATCCGCTTTACCAAAACTCTTCGCGAATCCTTCAAGATGGAATTTTGTCCTCGAGTAAAGATGGGGCTGGAACATCACTATAAGCCTTCCTTCGGTATTGGACCTGATATTATCGAGTGAAGCCTTGATTTCCGACGGATGATGCGCATAATCGTCAATAAGTACATAGCTGTTGCTGCGGTAAATTATCTCGGTTCTTCTCTTCACTCCTTTGAACCTCTGCACGAGCTGTTTGATCTTTTCTCCGCTGATCCCGCAGGATGAAAGGTATGACGCCGCCGCAAGCATGTTGCAAACGTTAAGTCTGCCAGTGTAAAAGTATTCTAAACGGCATAATTCTTTATTGTCCCTTATAAGGTCGAAAGATGTGCGGAAATCGTTATATTTTATATTCGCGGCGGAAAAGGTGCATCCGGGCGAGAATCCGAAACTTATTTTAGTTGCGGCGCATCCTGACACTGCCTGAACAGTATTATCGTCGTCTCCGTTATAGACGAGTACGGAATTTTCATCTAATTTTGAGGCAAGTTCCGCAAAAGCCTTTTTCAGACCGTTCAGATCTCCGTATATATCCATGTGATCGTCGTCAATGTTAAGTACGATGAGATCTTTAGGATGCAGCCTTAAGAAACTCCTGTCGTACTCGTCGGCCTCGACGATCATGCGTTCGCCTTCGCCCGGATAGTAGTTGGACCCGGCGGCGACGGTCTCCGCGCCGACTATGGCGGCCGCTCTGTACTCATCCCCGCTCATCATATCAGCGAGCATAGCTGTTACTGTGCTTTTCCCGTGCGATCCTGACACGAGAACTGTGTGCCTGCCTTTTGTTACCATGTCCAGAAATACCGCCCGTTTTACCGCGGGGATGTTCTGATTCGCGGCCGATACCAGCTCGGGGTCATCCGCGGGCACTGCCGCGCTGTAGACAAGAAGATCAGTGTCGGGGCTGACGCTGCCGTGACCTTTGACCGGCCGGATGGAAGACTTTTCGAAAATCCGAAAATTCTCGCTGCTGAGATCAGAACCCTCCACTCTGCAGCCGAGCGCTTCCGCGTGCAGCGCAAGAGGCAGCATCCCCGCCCCTCCGATGCCGGTGAAGTACAGTTTCATATTTTTTGAGAACTCAATCATCCTTCGAAGCCTGACTTTTAGATTTATACGAGATGTTGAGCAAAACACCCATGCTGAACATAGTCATGATCAGAGATGTTCCG
Organism: Candidatus Delongbacteria bacterium; assembly: GCA_036721445.1. Taxonomy (GTDB): domain Bacteria; phylum UBA4055; class UBA4055; order UBA4055; family UBA4055; genus UBA4055. Next base: position 8,934 of record DAIMKZ010000033.1, on the reverse strand, counting down.
CCATAGCTCACCATTGGCAGAGGCAGCCCGGTGGGAGGTACAAGTCCCAGAGTGATGCTCATATTGAAGATTGAATAAATAACTACGGTCATGGTAATACCCGACGCCAGAATGAACCCGTAGTAATCAGGGGCCCGGGAGGCGATCCTCAGACCTCTGATCATTATTATTACATATGCTGCTATCAGAAGCATAGTTCCGGCAAATCCCAGTTCGTCACCGATGATCGAAAATATAAAATCATTGTGCGGCTCGGGCAGATAGAATTCCTTCTGCCTCGATTCGCCGAGTCCCACGCCGGTAAGTCCCCCGTTGCCGAAACCGATCAGCGACTGTTCGACCTGCCACCCTTTTCCGCTCGTATCTTTGTCGGGCTCGAGAAAGGTGGTGACCCTTGCGAGCCTGTAAGGCTGTATCAGAGCTATCAGGATTATTACCGGTATTATCAGTATCATCGACGACATGAGATGCTTGAGCTTCATTCCGCTGATATAGAGCATGCTGTAGCCTATCGCGAAGATCATCATTGAAGTGGAGAAAGCCGGCTGAAGAAGCACCATTCCGACAATTGAGGACAGAATGATCATGTGATAAACATATCCCCTCATGAACTGTTTGAGCTCGTTCCTTTTGCGGTCAAGACTGAAAGCCAGATAGAAAACGATCATATTCTTGGCGACTTCCGACGGCTGGAAACCGAATATCCATCTTTTTGCGCCTTTTACGCTTTCTCCATGATTCGAAATAAGAAGATACATCAGCGCGAGAACGGTAAGACCCAGACCCGCGTACATGAGGTATTTTGTATTGTAAATTCTATAGTTCAGAAGCATACCCGTAAGCAGCGCGAAAAATGCTATCATGGCGTTCTTTGTCTGATTTATTGTAAAATAGCTGTCGTTATTGAATTTCTCCGCCGCTATAAAAGAGCCTGCGCTCATAACCATTACGGAACCGAATACAAGAAGTCCGAAGACCATTATCATGAGGAAAATATCGTACTTAATATTGTCTTCTATCGCGTTTTTGACTATCATATTTCATCCAGTAATTTTTCAAGTTTCATTCCCCTAGAACCTTTAACGGCTATACTCACTCCCGACTCCGCGATCCTGTCGAATCTGTTTTTAAGTTCTGTAAAATCCTCGTAATAGGTGATATTGCCTTTACCTTCAAACTTCTTGAAAGCTTTATTCATTTCGCCGCCGGTCAGGAGCACTTCCTGAAAATTAAGATCTGCGGCCTTTCTGACGATCCTTTCGTGCGAGGTCTCTGAGGTCGCGCCAAGTTCAAGCATATCTCCCAGAACAACGATATTGTAGCTGCCGAGGGAAGCGATGTCGTCCAGAAAGTTCTCCGTAGATGTAGGATTGGCATTGTAGCAGTCGAGCAGTATACCGGAATTTTTGTATTTGACCGTTTCATACCTCTTGTCCGAGAGGGTGACGGTCGAGAGTACCGAGGCGATCTTTTCAGGATCGATCCCCAGCTCAGATGCCACGGCTGCGGCGGCGATCGCGTTCTTCAGATTAAGGTATCCCGGAATGTTCATTTTTACTTCCGACCCTCTGAAAATAAATGAAGGGTATCCGTCGGGCCCGTTCTTAATATCTCCGAATGTATACATCGCCTCATTGTCAAGCCCGTATGTCACTATATTGCCCGAATTCCAGTTTTTAAGAAGCTCGTCATCTTTATTCAGGAATATTTTGGCGTTCTTGTTCTCCAGGAGCATGAACAGTTTTATTTTTTCACTATAGACGCCGTGTTTGTCTGCGAACTGCTCAAGGTGACCTTCACCTATGTTCGTGATAAGTCCCATATCAGGATCCGCCAGCTTTGAAAGATATTCGATCTCTCCGAAATGGTTCGTTCCAAGCTCGACTATCGCATATTCCGTCTCGTCTTTTATCGAAAGAAGAGTAAGCGGGACTCCGATATGATTGTTGAAATTCTTGAACGTTGATATGATATTATATTTTACGGAAAGAATCTTGCCGAGTATTTCTTTGGTCGTTGTTTTACCGTTGGTACCTGTTATCCCGATTATCTTTGCGTTGTGCAGCTTCCTCCAGTGAAGAGCCAGCACTCCGAGCGTCTTTTCCACATCGTCAGAATATATTACGGGATATTTCCCTTCATTAATATAGTTATCAGCAACCACACAGACCGAAGCTCCGGAACTGCATGCCTGAGGAATGAAATCATGACCGTCGAAATTGTTTCCCTTCAGAGCAAAATAGATGTTGCCTTCTTTTATCAGCCTGGAATCCGTATTGCCACCGGTCACGAAAATACTGCCGTCCGCATTGTCGGTCCTTACTATTCCGCATGCTTTGAGAAGTTCAGACAGCCTGACCATTACATCCCTCCTGTTAAATTCATTACTGTTTCCCTGTCGGAATAGGGATATTTCACACCGTCTGTCTCCTGATAATTCTCATGTCCTTTTCCCGCAATGATCACTACATCACCGTCCCCGGCCATGGAAATGGCCTTTCCGGTAGCCTCGCGCCTGTCAGGAATAACGATTAAATTGTTTCCCTTTATACCTTCAATGATTTCCCGGATAATCACGTCAGGATTTTCATACCTGGGATTGTCGCTCGTCACAATAGCGATATCTGATATATCTGAAGCTATTTTACCCATAACCGGTCTTTTTTCATGATCTCTGTTGCCTCCGCATCCGAAAACAGTAATTATTCTGCCTTTTGTGAACTCCCGTACTGTCTGAAGGGTTCTTTGAAGAGCGTCGGGAGTATGAGCGTAATCGATATATACCGTATAATTTCCTTCATAGACCTTTTCAAGCCTCCCCGGAACGGTTACCGGCGATGAGAACGACGATATTATCTTTTTTATCGGGACACCGGCTTTGTAAGCCGCAAGTACGGCAGCAGATATGTTCATTGACTGGAATCTTCCGTTAAGATTGGTGCAGAGTGTGTGCTTTTCCCCTAAGACCGTCAGATCGATCTCCATACCCTTCTTCAAATACCTTACATCCTTTACAAATATATCCGAATCTTCTCTTTTAACAGAATAGGTCAGTTTCTCGCATTCAGTTGAGGAACTGAACATTTCATAATAACCGTCGTCAGCGTTGAGCACAGCCGATCCGGTATTTTTAAGGTGATCAGAAAAAAGACCCGATTTAGCTTTTGCATATTCATCCATGGTAATGTGGAAATCCAGATGGTCCTGAGTCAGGTTGGTGAAAACGCCACAGTCAAACATCACATCTTCCACCCTGTGAAGAGAAAGAGCATGGGACGAGACTTCCATTACAGCCTGTTTGAGCCCGTTATCGGTCATTTCTTTAAGATACCTCTGAAGGAACACCGCGTCCGGAGTAGTTCTGGACGGAACGAATTTTCTTTTACCCAGATCGTATTCTGTCGTACCCAGAAGTCCGCATTTGATGCCGGATGAGTTCAATATATGCCTGAATATATACGCTGTCGATGTTTTACCGTTCGTTCCCGTTATTCCTGTAAGCCGGAGTTTTTCCGCAGGAAGACCGTAAACAAGACCGGCTATCCTTGACTGTGCGGATCTTGAATCAGGCACCTTTATATATGTAACGTAAGGGAATTTTCTTTCGATCTCTGTTTCATAAATCACAGCGCAGGCTCCCGACTCGACGGCATCCGCAGCAAATGAAGCTCCGTCGGAAGTAAGGCCCCTGACCGCAATGAAAACCGAATTCTTAAATTTTTCTCTCGAATCAGAAAATGCGTGAATCACTTCAGTATCTTTGAAATTCTCGACCTCAATCGTTTCTATCTCTGAAATCAGTTTGCTGAGCTTCATAACTTTCTGTCTGTCCGTTTTATTATTTTCGCAGAATAATTGTTACTGCAGAAAAGGCTGCAGAGTCTGTCGGTACTTTCACTATTCTCATATACGGCGGACCGGCCCGTCACGTTGCCGCGGCCGATCACGACCGGTTCTATGCCTGATGCATATAGAAGCCTGACAGCCTCTCTTACAGGCAGATTAATCACTTCTGGAGTTGTCAGCATAATATTCTGCTTGACCTGATTCGTTTCCTCTCCGAAAAGAACAAGCTGTTCGTTACCGCTAATCACCGAGAACGGCTGTTTGGACTGGGATCTGACTATTTCAGCTCCTTTCGCCACTTTGTACTTGATATTCTTTGACTTGAGCACTTTCTCCGCCTCCGCGACTTTCATTCCTGTCAAGTCGGGGACCTCGACCGAAATAATGCTTTTTTTACTGTGTACCACCAGTTTTGATCTGTCCAGATCATAAATCCTGCTTATGATATTTCTGAATACCGGAGCTGATACTGTTCCTCCGTATATGCATCCTTTGGGTGAATCAAGCATTACAAGGCATACAAGTCTGGGATCATCGTACGGCACCATTCCTATAAAACTTGCATCGTAGCTTGTCTTTGAATACTTTCCTTCAACGACTTTCTGCGACGTTCCGGTTTTACCTGCTACGTTCAGGCCTTCAATTTCTGCTTTTGAACCTGTGCCGTTAACTACTGCATATCTTAAAAGATTTCTTACTCTTTCCGAAGTTCTTTCGCTTATTACCCTTCTTATTTTCACGGGTTCGTTCTTGCTGACTATTCTGTTGCTCCTGTCGATCACACCTTTGACTATCATGGGTTTTAACAAAGTCCCTCCGTTCGCGATAGCGCAGTATGCCGTAATGAGCTGAAGCGGAGTTACAGTGATACCCTGACCGAAGCTTATCGTCGGCTGGGTCGTAAGGCTCCAGTCCCTTGCCTTCATAAGATAACCGTTCACTTCACCGGTCAGCTCTATCTCCGTTCTTGTGCCGAAACCGAAATCCCTCAGATATTCAAAATGCCTGTTCTTATCTAATCTGAGCATAGCCTGAAGTGTTCCCACATTGCTGGACTGCCCTATAACGTCATTAAAGCTCATATATTCATTTTCATTCTTATGAGAATCTTTTATTTTCCGCTTTCCGATCTCGTAACCGTCATTGCTGCAGAAAAAGATCTCATTTTCATCTACTTTTCCCTCCTCGAAAAGTATGGAAGCCGATATGCCTTTGAAAGTGGATCCCGGTTCATAAACATCAGTAATTACCTTGTTCTTTCTGTTGAACGCATCGAATTCTCCGGGTCTGTTGGGATCGAAATCAGGATAGCTAGACATTGCGAGTATCTCTCCCGTATTAGGCTCCATCACAACTACAACACCTTTCCGGGCGCTCCATTCAGTGACCGCCTTAGCGAGTTCGTCCTCGGCGATCCTCTGATAGTTATCGTCTATAGTTAACACAACGCTGTTCCCCGGAACAGGTTCTTTTTTGCTTATCTCAGCGCCGTAATATTTGTTGAGCCTGCCGTCCTGATGCACCAGTTCCCACCCGTCAGTCCCGTTAAGCTGTTCCTCGAACTCCCTTTCAATGCCCGTCAGTCCTTTTCCGTCAATATCTGTATATCCTATGATCTGTCCCGCAAGTTTATTCTGAGGGTATATCCTGTTGGCGGTCGATTTGAAGGATGCCGCTGATTTTTCCTCGTTAGTAAGGCACGAATAAATGTCGCACTTTTCTTTTTCGGTAAGTCTGTTGTCCACCCACACGAACCCGCTCTTTGAACCAAGTATGTCAGAATATTTTTTCTTGTCCCTGCCGGTAATGAGGGATACTCTTCCAGCCAGATCGTTCTTGTTCTTAACGACTCTGGTATTCACTCCGAAAGCGTAATTTATTCCTATATTCTCCGCGAGTTTCGAATATTTCCGGTCATATATGTTGCCTTTGGGGGCAAAAACGGTGATCTTCTTTTTCGACTGTTCCGTATATCTTTTTGAATATTGATCGTGCCTGGTGATCTGAGTATCGTACAGTTTGAGAGCTATAGAGCAATACGCGATCATGCTGAGAGTGAAAAGAAATATCAGCCTCGAGTAGTGTTTTCTTTCAACATTTGATCCACTATTTTTCAACGACATTCCTTTTCTGACCATTGTTTATCAGTTCTCCGTTTGTTTAGCGTCCTTTGTAAGGAGTGCGAGGTTTACTCTAGTCTCAAAAAGCTGCGGCATCTGAGTTTTCGAAACACTTCTGAAAATTTCGTTCTTGTCGATCACTGTAAAGCTTTTTATTTTTGAGCCTGATTCTATCATATTCAGTTTTTTACCGGCAAAATCTTTAAGTTCCGCATATGACACGGTTTTATCATAGTCGGACATCAGTCTTTCAAGTTCTTCGGACAGAAGTTTTTTCTCCAGACGCAGATCTCCGGTCTCCTTTATAACTGATTTTATCTGGGACTGCATAGATATATAGAGTCCGAATATGAGGGCGAGAATGCCGATAATAAATATCTTGTCAAAAGCCTGGAATCTTTTTTTCAGCACTTTTGCTCCGTTGCCTCTTACATACATATTCTGCTTCATATACTCCTCCCGATATAGTTCATAATTTACAAAATACTCTCAGTTTTGCGCTTCTCGCTCTCGAATTTCGTGCAGTTTCCTCATCGGATGCCGTTACAGGCTTTCTTGTAACGACCGAAACTGAAGGTTTTTTACCGCATACGCAGACCGGAAAATTTTTTGGACAGGTGCATCCTTCCGAGCGGTCCTTAATAAAGTTCTTGACGATCCTGTCTTCAAGCGAATGGTACGATATTACCGCGCATCTGCCTCCCGGTTTCAGTATATCCATGCTGAAATTGAGAGCGGTATCGAGTTCTTCCAGTTCCCTGTTCACCTCTATTCTGACCGCCTGAAATATCCTGGAGAGCGTCTTTATCCTGAAATTCGACGGAGTGACCGAAGCGATGATCCCTGCAAGTTCTTTTGTACTGCCTATAACCTTTTTATCCCGCTGCGACACTATCGCCGCCGCGATCTTTCTGGACCTGTTCTCCTCGCCGTATTTGAAGAAAATTGAGGTCAGTTCTTCTTCTGGATATTTATTGACGACTTCAAGAGCCGACATCTCATCATCTCTGTTCATTCTCATATCAAGTACTGACTCAGACATATATGAAAAACCTCTTCCGGCGTCGTCGATCTGCCTTGATGAGAGTCCCAGATCAAGCAGTATGCCGTCGAACTTCATGCCGAATACTATTTCATCCAGTTCGTTCAGCCTTGAGAAACATATCTGATGAGCCTTGAAGTTGCTGTATTCTCCAAGTAATTCCGAGGCGTATTTTACCGCTTCGGCATCTCTGTCCACGGCAAGAACGTATCCTTCAGGGTCGATATAATCCAAAATGGCTTTCGAGTGACCGCCGCCGCCCAGAGTACAGTCGAGATAAGTCCCTTTTCTGTCCGTAATAAGAAGATCGAGCGTCTCTTTTAGCATTACCGGTATGTGATAGCCGACGGTTTTCATATATTTTAAGCCTGTTAAATGCAAAACCGCTACCGAAGTAGCGGAGGAGTAAACTTATTTTAATGATCTAGCTGCGTTTGCTGAACATGTCGTCGAAACCTGCGTCCGGCGCGAGTTTTGAGATCCCTTTCATATAGTCATCGAAATCGCGCTTTGACCAGACCTGGATCTTTTCGCCGTCGCCCTGGAGAACGAGATCTTTACCCGGACCGATGAATTCCAGAAATTCTTTCGGGAATGACAGCCTGTCGGAATTGTCGAGCGACGCCTCTCCGCAGTATGTTGTGAGAAATCTTATCCTCACAGGAGTATCAAGGCCTTCCACTTTCTCGTCATAAAATTTTTTCCAGGAACTTTCCGTAAAAATGTAAAAAAAGGGATATTTCTTTTTCGATCCGTACAGTTCTACGTTCTGTTTCAGAAGGTGATAGTTCGAGTTATTCTTTTCTTCGTCATGAAGTCTTTTTATGATCTTCTTGAAGTTTATTCTTCCCTTTTCATCGACAGAGTAGCTGTATTTTTCTGAAAAGCTGTTCATTTTCCCCATTTTCATACATTTTCATACACTCGATACTAAAATTATAACATTTATCATGATTTGTCAAGAGATAAAATTATTTTTTTCGCAAATAAAAAAGGCCGTCTTAAACGGCCTTATAGAGATTTGTTAATATAATCTTTAATCGACGATCGAGCCGATATTCTCGCCCGTGACGAACTTTTTCAGATGCCCGGGCTTCAGCAGGTTGACTACGCCGATCTTAAGTTTGTTCTCCATACTGAAACTTATCGCCGTCGTGTCGAGCACTCTCAGATTTTTGTTCAGTACATCGATGTATGATATTCTTTCTATCTTGACAGCCGACGGATTTTTCACGGGATCCGAATCGTAGATACCGTCGACCTTTGTCGCTTTTATAATGATCTCCGCATTAATTTCCCTCGCTCTGAGAACTGCCGCGGTATCAGTAGTGAAATAAGGATTTCCGGTACCGCCTCCGAAGATCACTACTCTTCCCTTCTCAAAATGCCTCAGCGCTTTTCTGATAACTATAGGCTCTGCTATCGAATCCATTGGTATTGAGCTTTGAATTACAGTTTCTATCCCTTCAAGTTCGAGAGCGTTCTGTATTGCAATAGAGTTTATTATCGTTGCAAGCATTCCCATCTGGTCGGCCTGCACCCTGTCCATGTTCTTCGCATTCTCGGAAAGTCCCCTGAAAATGTTGCCTCCGCCTATTACTATTCCTATCTGAACGCCGAGATTGTAAATATCCTTTACCTCTTTGGCGGTCTTCTTTACAACATCAGGATCTATACCGTAACCCTGGCTTCCGACCAGTGCCTCGCCTGACAATTTCAGCAGAATTCTTTTGTATTTAGCTTTTTCCATTATTGCGCCGTCCTGTCATTTCATATAAAAAAAAGGCTCCGAATTATCGAAGCCCTGAAATCAATTAGCTGCCTATCTGGAATCTGACGAATTTATCGACTTTGATATCGACTCCGGTCTCTTTAGCAACTGAATCTATAAGTTCCTTAACTGACATTTTTTCTTTTACGTATTCC
>DAIMKZ010000032.1:0-20233 GCA_036721445.1 Candidatus Delongbacteria bacterium | reverse complement strand
AGCTGATAGAAGAGAAGCAGGGTGTTACTTCGGATAATATTTATGCTCTTACCGATTATTATTTCCGAAGCAACAGAAAAGACAAGTCGATCGAACTTCTTGAAAAGTCGGTTAACAAGTCAATCGAGGAGAACAACCTTGAGTTCGCTGTCACTAACCTGAAAAGACTATACGGCGCGATCGACGAGAAAACCGATCCCGTAAAGAAGGTCAATACTTTCCTCACAATGATCCAGCATCAGTCAGATCTCGGTAACTACGACGCCGTTCTAGATCAGCTCGTTAAATTCGAGGATGAATCTCACGAGATGACAGAGATCAATAAACTTAAAATACAGCTGATCAAATACGACTGTTCGTCAAAAGCAGGAAGGTACGATTATCTGGATTCAACAAGAAAATGGCTCACTTCATTCAAAATAAGGAACAGTTATCCAAAGGAAGTCAAGGCTGCATATCTTGTATGGCTTGCGGATTACAACAGCAATGAAGGAATTTACTCGAAAGCTTTACGTTATCTAAATAAAGCACTTACTATATACAGGAAAGGTAAAAGAGATCTTCTTGAAGCCAGAACGGTCTTTAAAATCTGCCGGATAAGGATGATCCAGGGAAGACTTAAAAATGTACTTAATGAGATGAATACATATTTTGAGACTTTTAAAAAATACAACGAATCTGAAGATATTCTGGAAGGATACTTGAGCCTCGGAGATATTTACCACAGCCTGATGGATAGAGATAATGCGATAAAGTATTATGCAGAATGCAATACTCTTGCTAAGGACGAAAATAACATTTCATTCGAAGTGCAGTCTTCTCAGAGGCTGTCCGAGTCAAAAATGAACAGCATGAATTTCAGCGATGCCATCAGTCTCATTAATTGCGGTGTTGAAAAACCTGAAGATATCAGTATAGCCGATCTGACAAGCGACATATTTTACGGAAGAGCTGTCTATTACTACACTACAGGAAAACTTGAACCGGCTTTACAGAGCATCGACAAGTCTATTGACATCAGGTCGCTTCTAAAAAGAAATGTTAAACTGACAGAATCATTGTTTCTTAAATGTAAGATACTGATCAGGCAGCAGAGGATCCCGGATGCCCAGAAAATACTGGAAATATCAAAACAATATTACAGCAGAGGTAACATACGATATATAGTAGCTTACTCTATCTGTGAGAGCCTTATATTAATCTGGACAGGAAAATATAAGAAAGCTCTGAAATCTCTTCTGAAGATAAAAAAGACCGTTGACGGGTTCATGGACCTCAAAGTAAGGATCAGATACAGAATTGTTCTTACGCTTGTTTACGAGAAGATGAAGGATATCAATAAAACAATGGGCTGTATAGGTGAAGCTTACGCTCTGTATTTTCAGAACAGCCAGCTGCTCGAGAACGAGAAGATACTGAATTTCAAATTGCTTATACTCTACAATAAGATAAGATGCTATGCGGGGGATCTTGACAACGGTATAAAAGATATGTCCAATATTATACAGTTTCTAGGCAATCATGAACTTCCGTTCTATAAAGCTGTCGTGAATTTCAATCTGGGTCAGGTATATCTTGATTCAGAGCAGAATTACAGGGCTGTCGGTTGTTTCAGATCGGCTAAAAAAGAATTCGAGAAACTTTCGACGAATTACCCGGAATACAAATACTGCATCGAAGTAATCGAAAAGATCGAGGGTAAGCAGCAGGAAGACAGACATGAAGAATGATCACTGTGAGAAAGACATACTGTTAAACTGCGACCGGAAACTTTCAGGAATGGCTCTAAGGAAATGTGCAGGCAGGTTTTTAAGCGATATCTCTCTATATACATTGATCCTGTCGTCCTTCACTGTGCTCGTTATAATTATAGAGATCAGCTATAGATTTGATACTCCAGGAAGGAAAATATTATTTTTTATGTTCATGGCATCGCTTTCAGTATTCACAGCCGCTTTGATAAAAACCGCTGTAAATTATTACGGAAAATATACTTATCAGAAAAGATCTGTCATATCTGAAATAGATAAGAATTACAGGAATATGAAGTTACTCATGCTCTATGATCTTGTCAGGATAGGACGAACAAACGATATAGCGGCGGCGGCAGTTGAAGATATTTACGGACATTTCAGAGCTAATGCTGAAATTCCCGGTGTTTTTAATATGAAAAGCCGTAAAAGTGAATATAAAAGATTATTTATTTCGTTTGTTCTTTTTTCAATAATTTTATTTTCAGGTACGGCAGGTTCTGCTTTCGATCGGATTGTGAAATATAATAGTGATTTTTCACTGCCTCCCAGCCATTCGCTTCATATCGGCAAAACGGAATTGTACATACCTGAATCCGATACTCTGGAGATCATATGCAGTTCTTCAGGATCTGTACCTGAAATTGTGATGTTTAAGAAAGTAATAACGCAAAGCGGAAACGAACTCTCTTCCATAATAGCAAATGACGGCAGTGACAGATTCGTTTTCAGAGAGCCGGCCGTAAATGATCTTATCTGTTTTTTTGAATCGGAAGAGACCAGGTCGGACACATGCAGGGTCGTAGTTTTGAAGAGACCTCATGCGGATGAACTTTACGCACGATTGAAATCGCCGGCATATACGAAGCTTGAAGTTAAAGAATATGACAGATCGTTCACCGAAATTACAGGATATAAGGGCTCTGTATTGAGTTTAAATCTGAGATCAGATCCTTTGGGAGCCGATTCAGTACTAGTCGTTTTCAAAACAGGTGAGAGAATTTTAATGGAAAAGAATTCTGAAACAGAGTTTTCTTCTAATATTCGCCTAAAATCAAGATCCGAATTCCATTTTTCTCTTTACAGGAGTACTTCTGAAGGGAATACTCTTACTAATTTGTCTCCGGTTATTCATAAGCTGGAAGTATTGAACGATGAATATCCGTTCATCAATCTGATATATCCCGAAGATGGAATGCTCCTGAAAGAAGATATGAATATTCCTGTTTTCGCTACCGGGACCGACGATTTCGAGGTTAGCAGGATAGAGCTTCACATGAGAAAAGTATCCTTTAACAGGTTCACCGGCAGATCAGAAAAGTCGGATTATGTTGTCAGAAGGCTTGAGAATGCCGGAGAAAAAGAAGGGGTTTCAGTAGTAAACAGTTACGAATCGTGCAGCGGTCTGAATTTGCTGCCCGAGGATAAGGTGGAGCTTTTCCTGAGAATATTTGACAACGACGATATTTCCGGACCTAAATACACAGATTCACAGGTAAGAACTGTAATACTTCCCTCGATAGAGCAGCTGCTTACCAAGACTGAAAAGAACTACCAAGAACAGGATAAAATATTAAATTCAGAACTCGAAAGGAATAAAGATATTCTTGAATCGATTGACGATATTTCAGAGAAATTGAAAAAGAACAGGGAACTGAACTGGGAAGATAAAAACAGACTTGATCAGATACTTCAGGAGCAGGAAAAGATGAAAAGGAACCTGGAGGATCTTGAATCTGAGATAGAAAAGAATATCTCCATGCTTGATGAAAATTCTGTTCTGAGTGATGAAACGATGAAAAAGTATATGAAACTTCAGCAGCTCGTTGACGAAATGTTCTCAAAGGATATTAAAGAAAAGCTTAAAGATCTTTCCGAACTTTCAAATGAGGAGAAATTCGATAAAGCATCATACGCAGAACTCCTGAAGGATTTTGAAAAAAACCAGCAGAAATTCAGGAACGATCTAGAAAAGACCATAGAAATACTGGAACAGATTAAGAACGAATACCTACTTGATAAGCTTTTAAAGCAGCTCGATCTTATGATATCAGAACAAAATGAGATAAATCTAGATCTAACTGAATTTTCAGCTCATGAAATGTTAAAAAAAGAAGCATCTGTCGAGAAGTCTTTCAAGTTCTTTAAAAAGGAACTTCAATCTTCATCCGAGAGTATGGAAGGTTTGGGTATCGACAGCGTCAAACAAAAGGCGGAAGAAATAGATCTTGAGGAAAATTTCTCAAAAATACAGTCTCAGATGTCTTCATCGGAATTTACTGAAGCCAGGAAAACGGGAAATGAAATTTCATCCAAACTGCTGGATATTAAGGAAGATATTGAGGGAGTTAAGAAAAAAATGATGGATGAAGAGAAAGAAAAGTTAGTAAAAGAACTGAATTCTGTTATTTCTGACCTGATAGCTGTATCGGATGAGCTGGAAAACATAAAGAATTTCTCTAAAGACATTCCTTCAGATTCCGGACATGCCTCTAAGTTAATTCGGGATTATGCAAGGATAGGATCTTCGCTTGAGACCGCTGCAGTTAAAATATTTGAAATATCCAAGAGAACTTTTTTTATAGATAAAACTGTCATAGCTCAGATCGGCAGGATAGAAGAGCTTTTCCGCAGCACATCCGTGGTTTTCAACAACAGGCAGTTCTCTTTCACTTACGAAACGAATGCAGTGCTTATGGGCAGCATAAATAATCTCGCAATTATGCTGAACGAAGCGATAGGAGAACTTAGATCGGCCGAATCGCCGTCAGGTCTTGAAGAGATGCTGAAAAAAATGGAGGAGATGGCCAGAAAACAGGCTGAACTTAACAGTAAAACGTCACAGTCGATGTCTTCCTCTCAGGGCGCGGGAATGTCTCAGATGCAGGAAATGATGAACAGGCTGGCGCAGGAACAGGCTCAACTCTATGATGCTCTTATGAAAATGCAGTCGGGAATGAAAAGTCCGGGCGAGCAGGGTGAGCCCGGAAGCGAAGGATCTCCCGGGGACGGGATCGAAGGGCAGCAGGGCAATGCGGGAAGCGGTTCGCCCGGAAACAGCGGCGCCAGAGGGAATTCAGGGACACCTGTCTCCGGAGAGAACGGAACGCCCTACGCTCAGGGTAACGGGTTGGGGAAGAAATTAGGCAATATAGGTTCAGATATGAAAGAGATCGAAGATCAGCTTAAGGACAAGAGGCTCGATGAATCTCTTCTCTCAAAGCAGGATCGGGTCCTCGAGAAACTTCTGGACGCAGTTGAGTCACTGAAAAGAGAAAAGCTGGACAACAAAAGGGAAAGCCGGACCGGAGACCTGAGAGCACTTGATCCGGGGAAAATAAATATTAAGAATGAGAATGATCTTAAGGAAATGCTTATAAGAACCCTTAAAGACGGTTACTCCAATGAATACAAGATAAAAATAAAAAAATATTTCAGGCAACTTGAAAATTAAAAAATGGAGGTTGTTGTGAAAAGAATTTACTTTATTCTCGTTGTTATATCCGCTCTGATCGCGATGACATCTTGTTCTGAAAGCAGAGAAAAGCTTTTTGTGGTCTCAATAAGCTCGCTGAACGGGAATATTTTTCCCGTAGATAAAGATTCTGTCAAATACGGAGGTTTCAGTCTTATATCTTCAAAGATAAAAGAGATCAACAAGAACGACAGGTTCAAAACAGACATAATCGGGAATTCTAACTTTATCTACGGTACAAGAGAGGCTTATCTGACAACGGGAAGATCTGTTGTCGACCTGATGAATATTCTAAACTTCAGCTGTCTGATATTAGGTCACAGGGAATTCTATTTCGGATATGAAGAGCTTTCAAATCTTTCAAAACAGGCAAAATTCCCTTTCGTTTCCGCGAATCTTGTGAATAAAGACTCTTCGAGGATCGATTTTATTAAGCCGTACATCATACTAAAAGACGGTAAAAGCGCAGTCATCGGAATAAGTACCGGCAAGGTCATTAAGGCTAACTTGGATAAAGATGTGAACAAGATCGCGATACTGGATCCGGCTGATGCGGTCAGCAGATATACAGATGAGCTGAAAAGAATGGGTGTGGAGAATATCATTGTTGCAGGAGATTATAACTGCAGCGAAAGTTCGGGATCAAATCTTACCGCTTCAGAGGCGGACAGACTGTTTTCTCTCCGTGATATCAGTCTGTTTCTGACTACTACTGAAGATAACAGGAGCTGCTCGCTTCAGGGCAAGAAACCGGTTCAGATATGCGGAATAAACGGTGCTGAGCTTGTATCTTTCGAGATCGAAAAAAATAAAATATCCAATCTTGAAAATCATTCTGTCAATTCGATCGGGATACAGCCGGACAAAGAGCTGTCTTCACAAATGGCTGAAATAAACAATATGATCGAAACCCTGACAGGAAAAGTTTTAGGTACCGCCGGTGACGACATCCCGCACGCTCAGGGAGATAAATTCTCAGTTGAGACTCCCCTCGGAAGCTTAGTGTCAGATATTATGAGAGAATATACCGGGACCGAAATATTTTTCATGAACAGCGGAAAAGTAAGAAAAGGTTTTGAAAAAGGTCCTGTGACGCTCGGAGACCTTTATAATATCATGCCATATGAAGGCAACATTGTGTCGGTAAAAATGAGCGGAGAGCAGATAAAGACGATCCTCGAAAGTTCGTGTTCGCTGAAGATGAGTAAAAGTTTTCTGCAGGTGTCAGGAATAAGCTTTACGTTCGATTCTTCCAGAAAAGCGGGAGACCGCGTGCTGTCAGACAGTATTAAAATTAATGGAAAACCTCTTGACGGGAAGCGTATTTACACTGTATCATTAACCGATTATATATATCAGGGCGGAGATTCATATAACGAATTTCTGGACATGGGCGTAGAACTTGAAAAAGTATATCAGAAGCAGATGAGAGAGATAATTAAAGATTACATACTGTCAAGAGGATCCATAATCAGGGGCGAGAACAGCAGGATTACCGATGTTTCAAAACTATAACCGGAGGATATGATTTGACCGTAGCGGATATGATCAGGAGTAAATTGTTTTACAGGCTTGTTTTTCTCTTTATACTGATAGTTCTTCTCCCTATCGGTGTAGTAGCGTATTTTGTATACGATCTGATTACCGAGAATCATAATGATAATATCCGGAGAACACTTGAATCGGGAGTCAGCTTTATAAACACAACTTTTACCCATAATTCAGATATAGCGTCAGCAAATTCGGTAAGAGTAAGAGACGATCACAGATTTTACCGTGAGCTCAGACCTGTTTTGGAAAATGAGAGTGACGGATCCGGGCTTATGAATTTTCTAAGGTCCAATTACAATTTTGACAGTTTCAGGATCGTTGACAAATCAGGTAAAATCGATTTTTTCTATTCTGAAAAGATTAAGGACGACCCGAGAATACCATGTCTGAAAGATATTAATGCGCCGGCGATAAGCTTCAGGAATAATAAATTCGTAGTATCCGTATCGCTGCCGGTTGGTGTTGACGAAAGGGAATACTATATTGAGCTTAGCAAAGAGATCGATAATTATAACATCTATGAAGTCGGAAAAAGTCTCGGTTTCGATTTTACTCTTCTGGAGGAAAAAGATCTCGTACTTAACAGTATATTTACGACTGTTTACGACAGTTACGGGAAACCGGTTAAAGGCAACGGTATCGAAATCAATCAGAATTCCTTCAATCTTGGACAGGTGTCCGACTGCTATATAGCTTCTGCAAAGCGGAAGATATATTTTTTTAAGCCTGTGAATTTTATAAAAAATTTTCTTGGCGCAATAACTTTGGTCGAAGACGTTCATTATATAAGATCGGCAAAGATACATTTCATGATCCTTATGGGTATATTTGCGGGACTCCTTTTGCTTCTCGGGATATTTATAAAAAATCAGATAGTGTCGCCCGTAGAGGAACTGCTTGAAGGTATCGGAAACGTATCTAAACAGATCGACACGGATCAGCCTATTGAACCGCTTGACATTCACAGTATCGGAGAGATCGGACAGCTTGCGGACGAATATAATAAAATGGCTTCAAATCTGGGCAGGAGTTTCTCAAGGATCAAATACCTGCAGAATTACCTGCTGAATATATTTGAATCAATGCCTTCGGGCCTTATAGCAGTTGACAGTCAGGGAAAGGTAACCCAGTGGAACAGGAATGCAGAGAAATATACAGATCCGGAAGAAAGTATTTATGTGGGCGAGGAAGTATGGAAAGCTGTTAAAGATCTCAAGCTCCTAAAGAACGATCTTCTTAAATATATCGGCGAAAGAAATCATGTCGAAATAAGCAGAGAACCTCTCCAGAACGGTGAGAGGAGAAATATAAATATCCATATGTTTCCTCTTATAGCGAACGGTGTTAAGGGAAGCGTTATAAGGATCGATGATCTGACAGAACTTAAGAAAAAGGAAGAGCAGCTGATTCAGGCTCAGAAAATGGAAACTATAGGAACTCTGGCTGGAGGTATCGCTCATGACTTTAATAATATACTCAGCGGAATAGTAGGTGTCGTTTCTATTTTGAAGTACCGTACCGACAGGCAGATCGAGATCCCTCCCGGACAGCTGGCTGAATATCTTGATATTATGGAGAAGTCAGGAAAGCGCGCCGGAGATATTGTTCAAAGACTTCTTACCCTTTCCAGAAAGCAGAATACACTTCTGGAAAATGTCAGAATATCCGAAGTGGTTTCACAGGTAATAAAAATATGCTCGAATACATTTGATAAAAGGGTTCGGATAACGGGCGTTAATCTTGATAGCAGTTCTTCGATACATGCTGATTTTACTCAGTTGGAGCAGGTAGTACTTAATCTTGCAATAAACGCTAACCACGCGATGACGATAATGAGAAGCGAAAATGAAAATTACGGCGGAAACCTGACTTTAGAGATCATAGACGATATAACCGATTCTGAGATATCGAAACTGATTAAAGCGGATGATACGAAGCGCTATACATGTATTTCAGTAAAGGATACAGGTGTGGGAATGGACAGTTCTGTAATAAAACAGATGTATGAACCTTTTTTCTCGACCAAGGATAAGAGCCTGGGGACCGGACTGGGTCTGACGATAGTCTACAATATCGTCCAGCAGTTCGGAGGTATCATAGATATCGACTCCGTTCCGGGTAAAGGTACCGAATTCAGACTTTATTTTCCAAAATACGAAAGCTGCGGAAATTCGGATGCTGCCGAAAGTTCAGCTGTTATTAAAAAAGGCGCCGGAAATATACTGGTCGTTGATGACGAGCCCGTTCTGAGAGAGCTTGCTACATCAATGCTGACCCAGGCCGGATATTCAATTACAACAGCCTCAGACGGGAGAGAAGCGATATCAGTTTACAAACAAAAAAATAAAGAGATAGTATTGGTCTTGCTCGATATGATAATGCCTGAGATCGACGGGAGGGAAACATTTAAAGAACTCTTGAAGATAAACAGGAACGTGAAAGTTATAATGACTTCCGGGTTCGCCAGGGACAGCAGGGTCGAGGAAGTTCTTAACGAGGGTGCTGTTGACTTCATTCAGAAACCTTATACGATCTACAATCTGACTGAAAAAGTTTATGGAGCTGTTTATAATGAAAATAACAAAGAAGCATCTGCCGGAATGGATAAAAATTGATTTCAGGCATAACAGCAATGTTCTGGATATAAAAAGGGAATTAAGGGGAAGGCATCTTCATACTGTCTGCGAGGAGGCGAGATGTCCTAATCTTTCAGAATGTTTCGGGATCAAAAAGACCGCGACCTTCATGATACTCGGGGATAAATGCTCGAGGAACTGCAGATTTTGCAATATCAGGCACGAAAAACCTTCCGGAGTCGATATAGATGAACCTGAAAATATCGCTGTAATGGTCAGGGAGTTGGAACTAAGGCATGCGGTTATTACATCTGTTACACGGGACGACCTTTTAGACGGAGGAGCCGGTCATTTTGCAGCAACTATCAAAGCTGTAAAAAGTATGACAAACGCGACAGTAGAAGTTCTTACACCTGATTTTATGGGTAATTCTGAAGCGAGGAAAACTGTATCCGGCGCCGGACCGGATATTTTCAATCATAATGTAGAAACGGTATGCGAACTATACACTTCCGTCAGACCTGAAGGAAACTATGCCCGGTCGATTGAATTTTTAAAGGGGATCAAAAATGACAACAGGAATGTCCTGTCCAAATCGGGCATAATGGTGGGGCTGGGGGAAACTGAAGATCAGCTTAAGAAATTGCTCGGCGATCTTGCAGAAGCGGAAATAGATATTTTTACATGCGGACAGTATCTCAGGCCTTCAAGGCGCAATATAGAGGTTAATGAGTACAAATCTGAGGACTGGTTCGAAAAGTTCAGGGAAACCGCCTTGTCTTTCGGTATAAAATATGTATATTCATCTCCATTCACGAGAAGCTCATATAACGCCGCTGAGATAATTTCAATGATAAAAAGGTCAGATATTAATGGCTGAAATAAACGAGAAAATACCTCATTGGTTCAAAGGTGAAGAAAACATCGTGTCTGTTTACTCGTCGGTTAGGATATCCAGAAACTATACAGGAATGAACTTCCCTTCATCTCCGGGATACAGCCTTTATAAAGAAGTCGAGAAAAAGACCGATGATGTTCTTGCTGAACATTTAATTTCGAAAAGGATCATAAAATTTTCTCTGTCTGCAATTCCTCAGGAGGAAATTTTAAGGATGAAAAGACTCAGAATCCTTCCGGAAAAGAGGAACGACATTCTGATCAGGCTCGCGCTCTATTACGATGAAAAGAACAGATCATATCTTCTTACGAACTATATAGACCACCTCACTTTCTTTTCACACTCTCAGGGAACCGGAATTTCGTCCGCATTCAGAAACTGCAGAAACTTTGCGGACCTTTTTGAGAATGCGGGACCGGCAAAGGACTCACGCGGTAATTATCTAACATCCGGTATAGATTATTTCGGATCAGGACTGAAATGCTTTTCAGTTCTTTCTGTTCCTGTTTTAAGAATCGCGGGAAAGATCGGAGAGATCAGATCGTCTCTGGAATATAATGGGATGTCAGTTCAAAGTTATTTCCGAACGGCAGAAGATTTTATTTTGATTATTTCCAATAGAGATTCCTTTTCTGTACCTCAAGGCGAAATACTGAGAAAATTTAAAGAAGTTATGAAGGAATTAAAAAAGATGTCAGCAAATGCCGCGGATGATCCCGGTATGAATTACTTATTTATGAGAAAGAGGCTGTATGAAATAATTAATTCTGAACACTTGACATTTAAGGATTTTATTGAGATATATGATATACTTTCCTTTTTAAGGTGGAAAGGTAAAATAAAGCTCAGAATATCAGAACTCAACAGGGTGCTGGTTTTACTGATGCAGGAATCTTCCGGGATCGTTTCCGGAGGAGCGTTAAAACGTTCATTGACTGACGGATTTCTGAAAAAGGCGGCAAAAACAATTAATAAAGAGGTAGCGAAATGAACCTTATGCCATTTGTGATACTCATAGTCATGTTCCTTCTGGGAATAAACGGCAGGACAAGAGGAGTAGTAAATTATAAATTTCCAATCGAGAGGATAGTATTTTCTATGGCCGTGATGCCGTACGCCGCAGTATTCATTAAATCCAAAATGGTTGCCTTCATGCCCGAAATGGTAGCAGCAATATTAGGCGTTCTTATCGGGCTTGTAGTTGTTTTTGCCGTATTTACTTTCTTATTCGGAAGGATAGCGAAAATACCTGAGTATGAAAGCACAGGTGCAGACAAAACACTGGGTTTTATCGTAGGGGCTGTAAAAGGTTTTGCCGTTATGTGCGCGATAATAATGTTGTATGCGATCATGTTCGCAGATTTAATTCTGCCGAAGTTGGTGACTATGAACATGAAGGAGAATTTTGCGAACAACAGGATCGAAAATTCAATTGAATACTACAGGTATACAGTTTACAAAGTTTTTGCCAAGGCAAAATCACTGGATGTGGCTGATGCAACTTCTACGACTAAGAATTTTTACAGCGGTAAAACAAAAATAGACCTGAAAAAAGGCGCACAGGAGAACTTTTCGGGAAAGACGATAGTTGACACCACGGTTCCCGGCTATGTGAGATGGAGCACAAGAGATTATACTCCGGAGCCTGAAAAACCTGCTGAACCCGAACAAGAAAAAAAATAAAAATATAGGGGAGTATCATGCCTGAAATAATTGATGTATTCGCAAGAGAAGTTCTGGACTCAAGAGGAAATCCCACTGTAGAAGTGGAGGTCTTTCTTCAGGACGGATCAAAAGGTAAAGCTATTGTTCCTTCAGGAGCATCGACAGGCGAGCATGAAGCCTGCGAGCTTAGGGACGGAGACAAGAAACGATATATGGGAAAAGGCGTTCTGAAGGCCGTTAAGAATGTCAATGAGATAATCGCGCCGGAAGTCATAGGGTACTATGCTACCGAACAGGCCGTGATCGACAAGCTGATGATCGAGCTTGACGGAACACCCAACAAGGTCAAGCTGGGAGCGAACGCAATACTTGGCGTTTCCATGGCCGTGGCCAGGGCTGCCGCCGAATCAAGAGGTCTTCAGCTGTATCAGTACCTCGGAGGCGTGAACGCAAAAAGGATACCCGTTCCAATGATGAACATAATGAACGGAGGCTCTCACGCGGATAACAATGTAGATCTGCAGGAATTCATGATAGTTCCGTACGGGGCTGACAATTTCAGAGAATCACTTAGAATGGGAGCCGAGATCTTCCACACGCTCAAGGGTATTCTAAAGAAAAAAGGTTTAAGTACGGCTGTAGGCGATGAAGGCGGCTTCGCACCCAACCTGAAGTCGAACGAGGAGGCTCTGGAGCTTATAATGGAGGCTATAAAAGCGGCGGGATACAAACCCGGAGATCAGGTTCTTATCGCCCTGGATCCGGCGGCAAGCGAGTTCTATGACAGAAAATCCAGAAAATACAACCTCGACTCAGAAAAGAAAAAACTGACTTCGATGCAGATGGTCGAATATTATACAAAGCTCGTAAAAAAATATCCGATATTCTCTATTGAGGACGGAATGGCTGAAGATGACTGGGACGGCTGGAAGATGATTACTGAAAAACTCGGTAAAGATATTCAGCTGGTAGGAGACGATCTGTTCGTAACGAACATCAGCAGGCTTAAGATGGGATTTGATAAAAAGGTAACGAACTCGATATTGATAAAACTCAACCAGATCGGAACAGTGAGCGAGACAATGGAGTGTATCGAGACAGCTTTCAAAGGCGGATATACGACGGTGATTTCCCACAGGTCGGGCGAAACCGAAGATCCTTTTATAGCCGATCTCGCAGTGGCTGTAAATTCAGGACAGATAAAAACAGGTTCTTTATGCAGAACGGACAGGATATGCAAATATAACCAGCTGCTGAGAATAGAGGAAGAACTGGGAACCGCTTCAGTATTCGGCCTTGACCTTAAGAACAGGAACATCACAAAATTTAAAAACTAGAAGACGCGGGAGGTTTAAGATATCTTTCGGGAGGAATAACCATACAAAGATAATATTCCTGTTTTTTCTTTCGACATTTTTTGTTTCGTGCGTACTTATGCCGCCTACCGGGCAGGAAAGAACAGACGAGGTACCCAGGACTGAGGTCGGCAGGGAAATAACGCTTGACGCAATCGACATTATAATAACTGAAGATCCTGGAGATTCAAGGATAATCGAAATATACAGAGACGAAGTTCTTGATAACTGTGAGAGAAGATTTATCGACATGACAGGTTATTACAGGAATGGGGAACTTCTGGCGGCTAAGTTACTCTTCGACAACATACTGGAATCGCTTGAGTACCTTTACGGCGACAGGAAAGTATCGGATACCGAAATGCTGAAGGATTTCTGGAGCGAGTTCAGTGATCAGAACATTAAAAACTCCGGCGTTGACATTTACGCCATTTACAATTCTCTGTATCTGGACGAATCTCTTTTTGCAAAAGAGGAACCCTCAAACGAGCTTGTGATCGAAAAAACTGAAGCCCAGGTTGTTAAGCAGAACAATCCAGGATTTTTATACGTTGAGGAAAAAGTAAGAGAGTTATTTTCGGCATCTCCGGAAAAGGTGTCAGACGATTTCATCAGGCTGGTTTACGAAAGTTATAATAGTTATCTCTCGGATAAGATAGGCATCAAGGAAACCTACATACGATCGCAGAAATACATTAATTTCATAAAGACTAAACTGAAAGATAACGGGCTGGATGAAATATATTCATACATTCCTGCAGTTATGACATCTTTCTACGAAGGTTCAAAGAACGGCAGCATCTGGAGGGTTGAGAATATTAAGGAGTACAGAAGTTTCAGGAACAATACCGGTGCTTCAACCGCCCTTGTTATAAAAAAGATCAAAGAGCTTTCGGAGAAAAAGAACGAATTCAGGATAATAGCCACGATACTTGAAGAAGAAAAATACAATTTGAGTAAAAAAGATCTCGTGAAAGATATTTATACAGACAACTTCGCAAATTTCACTGCAATGACAATAATACTTTCAAATCCCGTCGTACACGGTTTTGAAGGAGTGGACCTTGACGGAGCAGAAGAAAGTAAATATTTTTCTTCATACGAGGATTATATAAAAAACCCGTCAAAATTCACGGCTCAAACAGGTTCAGGATCTAAAACATCTTCGTCCTCAGGATCTAAATACTCAAAGTCGTTCATAAGGATAATGTACAAAGTCCAGAAAGGTGATAATCTTGATAAGATTGCCGATCTGTTCAAAGTGAGCGTGAACGACCTGAAAAAATGGAATCCGAACGATACATCTAAAAAATATCTTTATCCGGGCATGAGTCTCTATGTTCGGGGAGATAATTTTCAGTATTACGTAGCAAAAAGCGGCGATTCTATAGGTAAGATAGCTTCGAAATTCGGAATGAGCGAGAGTGATTTTAAAAAGATAAATACGCTCAGCAGGAATACGATATATAAAGGCAGAAAATATATAGTCAGGAAGAGGTAAGATGGCTGAAGGACTTCTTGTAAAAAAAAGCGGCCGCAGAGCGGGACTGATCGTCCTCATCGATCCGGATAAGATAGATCCGAAAGAAATAGAGGCTAAAATACAGATGTTTCAGGATCAAGGTACTGACGCCTTTTTTTTCGGGAGCAGCCAGCCTGTAAAGAACGATATCCACTCGATAGCAAAAGCTATTCGGGATTCCGCGAACATTCCTCTGATACTCTTTCCGGGGTCTTCAGAGCAGGTCACACCGTATGCCGACGGAATACTTTTTATCACGCTCATCAGCGGCAGGAACCCCGATTATCTGATAGAACATCATGTTAAAGCGGCGCCTTTCGTTAAAAAACTCGGACTTAAAGTTCTCCCGACCGCTTATCTTCTTATTGAATGCGGATACCGTACTTCGGTCGAAAGGGTGAGCCGCACCCAGCCGCTGCCGGCGGGCAACATCCCGAACATCGTAGCACACGCGCTCGCCGGAGAGATGATAGGCATGAGATACATTTATCTCGAAGCGGGCAGCGGAGCTAAGAACCCTGTTTCACCGGATATAATCCGCGCTGTTAAAAATGAGGTAACAGTTCCCGTGATCGTCGGCGGAGGCATCAGAATACCGGAGTACGCAAAGACTCTCGTTGATGCCGGAGCGGATTTTATTGTTATAGGAAATGTTCTGGAAAAATCTGATGATCCTGAAATAGTAAAAAAATTCGCGGAGGCCGTTAAATGAAGGTCGATGACGACAAGCACTGTTTTGCCTGCGGGGACCTTAATGAATACGGACTTCATGCAGACATTACTACTGATGACGATAACACCAGCCACTGCATAATATCAGTTCCCTCACGGTTCCAGGGATGGAAAGGAATGGTTCACGGCGGAATTATTTCCACACTTCTTGACGAGATCAGTATCTATGCCTGCAGGAACATATCACTCAGGGGAGTCACGGCAGAGATCGATGTGAAATTCCGTAAACCGGTACCGATCGATACAGAACTCGAGCTGAAAGCAAAAGTTATTGACATAAGACGCAAAATGGTTTCAGTACAAGCAGAACTGCTCGTTGGCGGGGAAGTTCACGCTACAGCCGACACGAAAGTTTTTAATCTGGAGTAGAATATCATAAAATACCGGAGGCGTAAAATGAAGAGCCTTTCAGACGAGAGATTCATACTGATAGCGGACATCGGAAGCACGACTACAAAGGGTCTTCTGCTTGAATTGAAAGAAGGTAAATATTATTTTAAAGCGATATCGAACGCGCCGACAACTGTTGAACGGCCTTACGAGGATGTGAATATCGGACTGAATAACGCGGTTAAGTTACTTGAAGAAAAATCGGGAATGTCATTAACCGGACCGGCTGGCGAGATAACAGTCCCCTTTCTGGCGACAAGTTCGGCGGGCGGAGGTCTCCAGATGCTGGTATTCGGGCTCACGAAGTCGGAGACGGGGAAGGCCGCCGAAGCGACGGCGTACGGCGCCGGAGCGGTGATAACGGGATCGTTCGCGGTGGACGACGGCATGCTGGAGATGGAAAAAATGAGGATGATAAGGGAGATACATCCCGACATGATCCTCATGGCCGGAGGAATTGACGGAGGAGGCGTATGGGGCACATTGAGGCAGGCCGAACTGCTGGCCCTTGCCGAGCCGAGATCGAAATTCATGCCGGAGGAGCAGATTCCGCTCGTTTTCTGCGGTAACGTGGAAGCAAGAGAATTCGTGAAGGACATACTCGGCGACCATTTTCACATTCACACTACAGAAAATATCAGGCCGGACTTCGAACACTTCAATTTTGACCCCGTGAGAGATAAGATACATCAGCTTTTCATGGAAAATGTGATGGAGAACGCGCCGGGCTACAAGAATGTGAAGAAAGCAGTGGCCGGGGACATTCTGCCCACACCCGCCGGGGTCGAACTGATCCTGAAGGCTTATCACGAAAGCCATAAGGAGAATATGCTCCTTGTTGACATGGGCGGCGCGACGACGGATATTTTTTCCTGCGTAAATTCGAATATCAGCAGGACAGTGTCGGCGAACATAGGTATGAGCTACTCCCTGTCGAATGTGCTCAAGGAAGCAGGATCGGAAAAAATATCGGCGAACCTCTGCGGGCTGCTGAATGAAGACGACATAAGGAACTACATTTCAAATAAGACACTTAATCCGGAGTATATACCGCAGAGCAGAGGTGAAAGATTCATTGAACTTTCCTGCGCCGCCGAGGGGATAAGGATCGCGTGGGAGCATCATATCGGCATGAACTATCAGGTTTCTAAAATGGGAAACCTGGACAAAAGAAGAAAAGCTCTTGCCGAGCATAAACTGTGCCCGTTCGAGGAAGTCTTCAACCTGTCTGCCGATAATGGGGTACTGTTCCAGCTATCGCACATAAACAGGATAATCGGCGCCGGAGGGGTGATCTCATCTTCAGAAAATGCGGAAGATGTCATTTTTATGCTTAACGAGGGTTTTTCTCCAGTCGGTATCACAGAGCTCTATGTAGATAAGCATTTCAAGTCGCCGCAGACGGGAATGCTGTCCCTGATAGACCCTGAAAAAGCCGCCGAAGTATTCGAAAGGGAATCTCTTAAAAGGATATGCACGGTGGTCTCGCTTGCGGGGAAGAGCAAAGAGCCTGTGGAAGTTCTGGCTATAACCGACCTGAATGACAACTCGTCCGTGAAGATGAGATCCGGTGAGGTCTTCTTTATGAAAAAAGGCGGTCATTTCAGGTTCGAGGCCTTGAACGGTTTTGTCTTCGGCACGAACGGTATTTTAATGGAGGCTGATCTTAAGTGCCCGATCTTATTGGACTGCAGGCCCAGAAACGGTTTTAAGGACAGCTCGGTTATGTTCAAAGCTCTGTACGGTGGAATAAAGGAAATGAATACCGGTTCGGATGCTCTTAAAGGCAGAAATGAGATATTCAGTGGAGAATTCGAGATATCAAGGTCGCTTCCCTACAAAGGCGAGATCCTTGTTCAGAAGGGTGAAAGGATAAGTATCGAATCTGTGATCGGAAAGAATCTTTTCAATCCGCCAAAAATATATATGGTCAATATCAGGATGCAGTCAGGGAACTCCAAACTTACAAAAGAAGAGATCTCAAGCGGTCTTTTGATAAAAAAGGGCGATGTTGTCGAATACGGTCAGCCTTTATTCAGCTATAAGAAGAAAGAAAGCGTAATGCCTTCAACTTACAAGTCTATTGTCAGAGGTGAGGTCGTAAAGATCGATGATTTCGGTATGATCGTGCTTAAAGAGATACAGGATTACGATGACAGGGAATTTACTTTCAATGCGGCCGAAGAAATGGGTATTATGCCTAAAGAGCTTAGCAGGTATCTTAAGTGCTCGGAGGGTGATTTTGTTATAAGAGGGCAGGTGATGGCTCAGACAACAACAGGAAGCTCTATAAAAGACCTTCTCAATTCTATTGTCGAATCAAAACCGGACTGTCACAGCGGAATGAGCGAAATTGAAGGAAAACACAGCTGCCTCAAAGCTCCGTCCACGGGGAATATCACGAAAATTGATCATAAGACGGGTGAGATATCGATTCAGTACAGGTCTAAGCCTTTCATATTAAATTCTCTTGTGAACGGTGTTGTTTCGGAAGTTCATAAGGACATTTCCGCGGATATTAAGGTGGAAGGATCTTACGCATACTGCATAATCGGCTTTGGAGGGGAGAGTTACGGTAAGCTGAAATCGGCGTCAGCGGTTACAGGATTAAGCGACAGCTACAACGGAATGATAGCCGTTTTTACTGACCCTGTGAACAGGTCTATTCTGGAATCGGCGGCAAAATTCAAGCTCAAAGGAGTGATTGCGCCATCAATAAACAATAAAGACTGGGTGGATTTTTCAGGCAGGGAGATCGGCGTCGCCATAACAGGAAAGGAAGATATCGGTTTTACTTTCATGCTCACGGAAGGTTTCGGGCACAAAGAAATGAACAGCGACTATATAGAATATTTCAAAGAGAACGAGGGGCGGATCGCAAGCCTGAACGGACGCACAAGGATAAGGGCGGGTGCCATCAGACCAAGGATAATAATTTCATGATAAAGGGAAGCTTATGCCGATTGGATTTATACCACCGGGCGGTAATTATCAGCCGCAGAAGCCGGATCTCGGAGCGTCGAGGTCGGACATTGAAGAACTCAAAGATAAATTTGAAAGACTCAAGCTTGTTACCATGGCCGTCTGGACTTTTGTAAAGGATGATAAAGAGATCAACGAGGACGCTCTGATAGAGAGGGTTAGGGAGATAGACAAGCTCGACGGTACAGCGGACGGTAAGCTCAGACTCGGAGTGAAAAAGTGTGGTAAGTGCGGTAAGGCATTGAACCCGAAATTCGAGAAATGCCAGTATTGCGGTCATATAACTCCCGTGACCAGCATATTCGAGACTTTCTAGGTATATTATTAATTTTCTGTAGAACTGATGTGATCAGGAAACAGGTATTCGGACCTTAGATGCCTGTAAAATAACATTCCTTATTCGATCTTTTCAGGATAACGGTCATGGCTATAAGCTCACAAGTTAAAGAACACAAGGATAGGATATTTTTACAATGTTAATGGCTGTGTGTAATTTCAACCAATCTCAATCTGCCAGTCACAACTAAAAAATTTAAAGAACCATAAGAAAAATACAAGATGTTTTTTATATGATCTTAGATTTGATTTGATAGAAAATAATTTGTATATTACAAGAAAACAGAAAAAGGTGCATAATGCCTAAACTATATGAATATTTCGGACTGATAATACTGTTTTATTCAAATGAGCACGAACCAATTCATGTTCACTGTAAATTTCAGGATAAAGAAAGCAAAGCTGAGATCGTATACAAAGACGGAAAGTTTGTTGAAGTCAGAATCGCTGAAGTTCCAGGAAAGGATGAGTTGGATGCACAAAATAAGCGAAAATTCAAGAAACTCGTTGAAGCATATCGTGAAGATATAGTCAGAAAGTGGATAGATTTCTTTGTTTATAACATACCTGTAAATTGCGAAAAAATAGAAAAAAAGGTCTGATTATGGTAATTTCGATAGAAAGAGCTGTATACAGGGGTGATTACAAAATAGAATTACTGTTTTCTGACGGAGTAAGAAAAATTATTGACTTTGAGCATTTTCTAACAAACTCAAAAAATCCCATGAGTACGAAGTATCTCAACAAAGAACTATTTGGATCTTTTACGATCGAATACGGGGATATTTCCTGGAACGATTTTGAACTGTGCTTTCCGATTTGGGATCTGTACGAAGGCAGGATATAATTTTGCTCACATTTCTCTAAACTAATCTAAATTAGACATTGCCGTTAACGGTCATGGAAAAAAGCCCACAAGGTAAAAGAACACAAGGATAGGATATTTTTCCAATGTTGTAGGTCGTCGCAATTTGTTTCTCGTATCCATTGAGCCAAGTAC
>DAIMKZ010000031.1:0-20673 GCA_036721445.1 Candidatus Delongbacteria bacterium | reverse complement strand
TTAGCGGTTTATCATTAAAGAATATAATGTAAAGGCCTTCTCAAAAAAAACATTTTCTTAAAATAATTCACTCCGAGTTATCAAGAACCCGGGTTCAGATATCAGATGCTGATATATATCTGTATGGCGTTTATTCTTTCCTTAGTATCTGTCGGCGGAGCCAAGGACATTGCGGTTCTTGTCCATGATCATTTTCTTGAGTTCGTCACGGGCCGGTCCGAGATATTTTCTGGGGTCGAACTCTGACGGGTTCTCGACGAAGACCTTTCTGACGATGGCCGTTACGACCATCCTGCCGTCCGTGTCGATGTTGATCTTGCAGACAGCCGATGTCGCCGCTTTCCTCAGCTGTTCTTCCGGTACTCCGACAGCGTTATCCATTTTACCGCCGTACTGGTTTATCATATCAACATATTTCGGCAAAACTGATGAAGAACCGTGAAGCACGATCGGGAATCCGGGGATCCTTTTTTCTATCTCCTGAAGAATATCGAACCTGAGCGGCGGTACGGACTCACCCGGTTTAAGCTTGAACTTGTATGCGCCGTGTGAAGTTCCGATCGATATCGCCAGACTGTCCACGCCGGTCTTTTTTACAAAGTCCTCGACCTCTTCCGGATGTGTGTAGTGAGAATGCTCAGACGAGACTTCGTCCTCGATACCTGCAAGCACACCGAGCTCGCCTTCAACTGACACTTCCCTTGCGTGAGCGTACTCGACAACCTGTTTCGTCAGTGCCACGTTTTCATCGTACGGGAGGTGCGAACCGTCTATCATAACTGAAGAGAATCCGTTGTCGATGCAGGATTTACAAAGCTCGAAAGAATCTCCGTGGTCAAGGTGCAGGCAGATCGGGATATTCGATCCCATTTCCTTTGCCATCGCCGCCGCGCCCATCGCCATATAGCGCAGAAGTGTTGAGTTGGCATAGCTTCTCGCGCCCTTGGAAACCTGTACGATCACCGGTGACTTCGACTCAATACAGCCGTAAATGATAGCCTGAAGCTGTTCAAGGTTGTTGAAGTTGTAAGCCGGAACCGCATACTGTTCTTTCATGGCTTTTGCGAACATCTCCTTAGTGTTGGAAAGTCCCAGTTCTTTGTAGCTTATAGTGTCTGGCATGGTTGGCTCCCTATTTTAATTTTTTTATCCGTTACAGTTAATATATACAATTGAAATGTCGAATTCTACTATAATTTTTAATGAAATTTTTATCGTTAAAGTAACTTGACTTTATCTCAGCTTTGTTTAAATTACATAAAAAATCATGGAGAGGTAAAATGAAAACAGCAAAATCAATTTTATTCGGACTGGTCATTTTATTGATAACGGGCTGCGGTCCGGCAGCTGCGTTAAGAACAATAGCCGACATGTCTGATGATGCGAACAGGATCAGCTCGAATACGGGAGTAGGAGTGAACCACGGCGGAAGTTCAGCCGGAGGAGTTTACGGAGGCGGAACCGGGGATATGCACTATATTCAGGCTGACGACTATTTTATTTCCGAAAGAGCTTTCGAATCCGGTTGGATGGGGGTAGAACTCGCCAAAATGGTACAGGCTCCGGCACCTGAAACGAAGAACGAAGGAAAGTTCATGAAGGTAGAAGACGGAAATGAGATCTGGACTTCATATTACTGGAAAACAAGAGTTGCTCAGCCGTCGGAGATCAAACTCGGAACGATGGTTATTATTATGGATTATGCTGAAGGAGACGTATATATAAAGCCGAAGAATCAGGAAATGGCAAGAACTTATCCGTGGTTCATGGCTAAGATCACCGATACTTCGACACTGTATCAGAACGTCGTGATGGTCTCCGGCGGGTACAGAGTGAAAACCGACAATTTAAGAGTTATTGAATAGGTCCTCGAGGTAGAACCTTTTTATACCAAGGAATTTTTTGAGGCCGCCGATCTTTTCGAGATAAACCGAAGGATCGGCGGTTTTCTTTTGCTTAACGGCGGTTATCATTATATTTTTGTGCGTATGTTCATCTGAAATGTACTCAAAAACGTTCACGGAATAGCCTTTAGCCTCGAGCATGAGCGCTCTTAAAGAGTCTGTCGCCATTTCCGCGAGCCTTTCCTCAAGTATCCCGTGCCTTGATATCTCTCTGAGTTCGTTCGTAATTTCAAGCTGCTTTCTTATCTGCTTGTGGCAGCAGGGAGATACGACTATTACTTCAGCCCCTGAGCTGATGCCCTTAAAAAGTGCGTCATCGGTCGCGGTGTCGCAGGCGTGAAGCGCGATAAGTATGTCGCAGGCGGGAATATCGAAGTCGGAGATGCTTCCCTGAAGGAACTTCAGACCGGAGAACCCGGCTTCACCCGCGATATTACTGCATTTGTCTACAAGGTCTTGTCTGTACTCGATCCCGGTAATATCCGCTTTGATCTTAAGCTGATTGACGAAAAAGTCGTAAACAGCGAATGTAAGATAACCTTTACCTGAACCCATATCGAAAACCGTGAGTTCGGTTTTCCCTTTGAGATCAGAACCGTCGATCAGTCCGTCAATTGTCTCTACGAACCTGTTGATCTGCCTGAACTTCCCGCTCATTCCGCCTGTGACCGTTCCGTCCTTAGCAACGCCCAGCCTTTGGAGCCAGATATTGTTCTCAAGATTTATCATACGCTTCTTTTTCAGATTATGCACTGTCGAGAAATCCGTTTCTGAGTGAGCAGGTTTGGATTTCTTATACAGGATTTTGTCTTTCTTCGTCCTTCTGAAAGAATGATCCGATTCCGTAGTAAAGATCACGCACATCGTGAAAGTATCGCCAAAAAGCTTATCCGCAAGTTCCTCGCCTTCTTCGATCCCGTGATTCTTCGTAACGGTTTTAGTCCTATATGTATAAAGAAAAGACAATGCCCGTTCACCTTTCAATTCGATCAGTCTGACCGTGACTTTGTTCAGATCACCGTTCTTATCGTAGGGTGATGAAAGGATCATGCGGATGAAAGAATTGTTTTCTAACGAGGAGATGAGTATGTTGTAGAGTTGAGGGGCCATGTGAGTTCCTTAGGAATTTTATTAAATTTAATGAAATTCAGCTAACTAATCAAATATAAATGTATTGAGAAATGAAGAATGACTAAGTATATTACCATCCAATTCAGGAGTTTTTTATCATGCTTGTTCAAATACTTCTTCTAATACTCGGTTTCGCCGTGCTGGTCAAAGGCGCGGACTGGCTTGTTGACGGCGCGTCGGAGCTGGCGAGGAAACATAAGATATCCGACCTTGCGATCGGGCTCACCGTGGTGGCTTTCGGTACTTCGGCGCCGGAACTTGTAGTGAACGTGTTCGCGGCTTATAACGGATTCAGCGACATCGTGTTCGGAAACATCATCGGCTCCAACAATTTCAACCTGTTCATTATTCTCGGCATATCGGGACTTATAGTGCCGCTCGCAGTTCAGTCTTCCACGGTCTGGAAAGAGATACCGTTTTCGTTTCTTGCGGCGCTGGTTCTTTTCGTCGTGACTTCCGAACTGTTCTATTCCGGCAACGCAATGCTCAACCGTTTCGAAGGCGTTTTCCTGCTCGTGATGTTCGCCGCTTTCCTTTATTATGTGTACAAACAGCTGGGCATTGATACAGCTCAGGAAGAACTGCGGCACAAAAATTTTACGACCGCTAAAATATGGACGTTTATTTCTATCGGGCTTGCAGGTCTCGTAATCGGCGGAAAGCTGGTCGTCACAAGCGCGACTGACATTGCGCAGGAGCTTGGGATCAGTCAGAAGATAATCGGTCTCACCATAGTCGCCGCAGGAACTTCGCTTCCGGAACTCGCCACTTCCGTCGTCGCGGCGCTGAAGAAGAACAACGACATTGCCGTCGGGAATATTATCGGCTCGAACATATTCAATATATTTCTGATACTCGGTGTCAGCAGTATGTTCGGCACAGTTAAATATTCGGCTTCTTTCGATACGGATCTTTTAATGCTCGGGCTCGGAACAGCTTTCCTTTTTACCGCCATGTTCACCGGAGAGAAAGGCAAACTGGACAGGTGGGAGGCGGCTGTGCTTCTCAGCGTCTATTTAGCCTACACGGCATGGATGGTCTGTAAAGAGTTCTAAAAAACCGAATATCTTGAATATTGCAACTTTTGGCAGTATATTCCTTTTTAATGAATTGGACTGGATGATCGTAAAAAAGATACTGAAATATTCGGCTTACTCTGTGCTGGGATTGATAATCCTGATAATAGGATCGGTCTCGCTCGCGCTTTTTCTGATCAACACTCAGTGGGGAAAGGATAAGATCGTCAGTATCGCGAACGAACATTCACCGGTTAAGATCGGCCTTGAAGATCTGAGCCTGAACGTATTTAAGGGCAGGATAGAGCTAAAAGGAATTGATGTCTTCGATCAGGAAAAAGCAAGAATGGTCAGGATAGGCTATTTCGGCACGGGAGTTCAGTATAAGCCCATGTTCTCGGGAAAGTATATTGTTGATTCGCTGATCGTATCGGATATTGACGCGGATGTTTTAAAAGAGCAGATCGAGGCTTTAAAGAGCGATAAACCTGAAGAAGAAAAAGTTGAAGCTGACACGGTAAAGTCGGAACTTCCCGATATCATCGTGAGCAGAGTTGCCATAAGAAATTTGTCAGCTAAATATAAAGACAACAGTTCGGAATACGGATGCAGCCTTAGGCTGATAGAAGCCATGGCGGATGTGAGAAAGACAGAGTATTCGCTTCTTCTGGAGCAGCTTGCAGCGCATATTAAAACACCCGATCTGAGCAAGACTGTGACTGACGAGAGACTCTCCGTTAAGCTCGAAGGTCAGAACGCGTTTATTGACGAGACAGCTCTGAAGACGGAAGGAATGGACCTGACGCTCGGCGGAAAGGTGACCGATCTGTTCGAAGTGCCGTTCTTCGATCTGAAGTTCTCGGCGGCGATAGAAACGGAAAAACTGCTTGACCGGACGGAAGTTTTTTCAAACGACAGAGGGTCGCTTGTCATTGCGGGATCTGTATCGGGCCGGGCGGAATATCCGGAAGCTGATTTTACTGTCAGGCACGGTGCCGGAGTTATTTACGCACAGAATATCCAAAAACTTGATATTGCGGCCGTATATAAGAAAAAACTTCTTACTCTCGACGCGAGGATAGACAAATCCGCAAAGGAGAATTTCGTGATCGACGGCTCGGTCGATCTTACACAGGTGTTCCCGGGAGGACTGATCTCATCTGAGCCCGATCTTAAGAAGACAGTTTACGATCTCGTCATTAAAGCGGATAACTTCAGCCTGAGCAACGTTCCCGGGATGCCCGACGCTGTCTTCGACTTCGGGCTGGAGCTGAAGGGGAGAGGAGTAAAACCTGAAGAGATCACCGCGGACGCGCTGATAAACACGCAGATAAGCCCCTTCAGCTACGACAGGTTCCGCCTGAAAGAGAAAGCGTCTCTGGTTGCGGACGTGAACTGGAACAAAGGAAAATTCACCGCCGTTACGGATATACATACCGGAAAACTCAGCTGGGACGCATACGAGATATCGTCACTTTCTCTTTCAGGCGGGGCCAGCGACAAAGGTTCGGTCGAAATAAAGAACCTGACTGTCATGACGGACAGCTCGGAAATCAGTCTGAAAGGAAAGGCGAAAGTTTTCAAAGACCTTAAACCTTTAAAGAATCCGGAGATAAACATAACTTTCCGCGGCAGCAGAATAAGATCGGAAAAGTTCTATCCGGACATTTCGACCGAAGTGAATTTCTCAGGCTGGGTAAAAGGCTTCGCCGATTCTCCGATCGGGGAATTTCATGCTTACACGGGTCCCGTAAGTTATCAGGGAGTCGAGATCGACAGTATCGGAGTAAAAGCCGGTATCAACAGGAAAGAAGTTACGCTTGAAGATCTGTCGGTTTACGGCGGCGGGGGAAAGATCGGCATCTGGGGCAGTATGAAGGATTTTCAAACTTTTAAAGCTCAGATAAATATAGATAATATTAAAGCGGATTCACTTTATACTGGAATAGCGGGAAAAGCTACTGCGGTCGTAGAAGCGGAGATCAGAGCGGAGGGGAAGTTAGACGATCCGTCTGCGGAAGGCAGTCTGAAGCTGAAAAACATTTCCTCCGGAGAAACGGTACTGCCTGACACGAAAATCGATTTCAGCTACAAGAACAAATATGCCGATCTGACCGCCGACCCGGGGTTTATAATCAAAGCTCATACCGACCTGAAAACTAAAGAGTACGGCTTCAGCGTTAATTTCGATCAGTGGGATTATTCTCCGTTCCTTCCGGAAAACTCCGACGGTCATCTTAAAGGGACAATAACAGGAAAGATCAACGGAAAGGGGAGTCTCGATAATCCGGCGCAGCCTGAAATAGACATTCCGATAGATTCGCTCACGCTCGACATGGACGGAAGGAGGTATGTGTCGGGGTACGGTCTCGTTACGAAAGTGAAAGGAGAGAAACTTCTTCTTGAAGATTTGAAGTTGAATTTCCTCGACAGCGGGTTCATTGATGTTAACGGTTTCGCGGATAAAAATAACGGGATAGGTATAAAAGCCGATATACTTCTGCCTGTAAAGTCACTGGCTTTCGCGAATGAAATGCTGCTTAACTCGGAAGGTTTCATTAAAGGCGGAATAAATATTGACGGAAATACTGCAGCTCCTGTCATTACAGGTACGATTTCACCGGACAATATAGGATTGTATATCGAAGAGACCGACCAGAAACTTCACGGTATCAGCGGAGAGATCGGCATATCGAAGGATAAAGTGGCGGTCAAAGGCATAAAAGGAATGCTTGAGAAAGGCACGTTCGAGCTTAAAGGCGACATCTCGATGCTGAACAACAGTCCAGAGAAGATCACGCTTGATCTTTCAACGACCGCCCTGCCGCTGAATTATCCCGATCAGCTTGAAGGCCTTCTCAATTCGAAGATCAGGTTCGAAGGTACGCCTGAGAAAGGCAGGCTGACGGGTGAGCTCGAGATCGTCGAGGCTCTGTATTATAAGAATATCGATCTCTTCGGCGGGATGTTTAAAGGTTCGGGCCCCAAGGTCGTAAAGTCCGCTGCAACTGACGAAGGTTCGCCTGAGATATCACTAGATCTGAAGCTGAAAAGCAGGCGCGATCTGGTCATGGACAACAATATGGGATTTCTGGAACTTAAGCCCGACCTGCAGATAAAAGGTGATATTTCCGCACCCGTCATTACCGGAAGAGCCGTAATACGCAAAGACGGATTCCTTATGTTCCAGAAAAGGACCTTCACGATCACGAAGGGCGTTCTCGATTTCGAGCCTGTTTACGGCGCTCTGCCGACGGCCGATATTCAGGGTGAGACCGCGGTCGGTAAATATAAGATATTCC
Organism: Candidatus Delongbacteria bacterium; assembly: GCA_036721445.1. Taxonomy (GTDB): domain Bacteria; phylum UBA4055; class UBA4055; order UBA4055; family UBA4055; genus UBA4055. The sequence continues at coordinate 13,320 of DAIMKZ010000031.1, read as the reverse complement.
TTTCGGTGACCGAAAATCTCTCGAACCCGAAATTCACTCTTACATCACTCCCGGCTGAAAGCGACGCCGACATACTCTCGATACTGATCTTCGGCAGAAAAGCCTCGGAACTTTCAGGCGGAGGCCAGCCTGTTTCGAAGGAAAAGCTGATCGCCGACTGGCTTTCGAGCGCTTATTCGGGCGAGGTGGCGGCTAAGACAGGGCTCGATTATATAGAAGTGAACGTTCCGGACGATTTCTCGGCCTCCGCTCCGGCAGGTTACGGTCTGACTGTCGGCAAGAAGATATCGGACAGGCTCATACTGAAATATTCGCTCGTCAATGATGGTTCGGATATGATACAGAAGGGGATTGCCGACTATCAGATGTTTGAAAACATTATCTTCTCAGGCTTCAGATCGACCGACGGCAATTTCGGTGCGGAGACTCAGTTCAGGAAGGAGTTCCGATGAGGAAAGCACTGTTAATATCAATGTTCGTTCTGGCACTCATCCTGAGAGCTTCAGCGGATATGCAGGCAATGGTCGATGCTCCAAGGCTGTCCGATATAAAATTCTACGGTATTTATCCGTTCTTCTCGACTGAACTTTTAGATAGGATGTCCGTCTATCCCGGTTCAGTCCTTGACAGCGCGAAGATCGCGGAGCAGAAAGTATATCTTAAGGATTATCTCAATTCCAAAGGATACGATTCTGTCAGAGTGGATACGGAAGTTGAGGAAATTTCAGATAAACTCGGACTTCTTAATATCAGGATCAATAAAGGCGGTTATTTCACTATAGGCGATATTTCCGTCTCCGGCAATGATAATATTTCAGGTCTCAGGCTGAAAAAGGAAATGAAGAGCTGGTGGAGAAGTTTTCTTTACGGAGAACCGGGCAGGCTGATACCCGACGAACTTGACAACGATATTACGAAGATAAGCGCTCTTTACAGGGGTAAAGGATATGCGGACTCCGAAATAAAATACGAAGTGAGAAAAGACAGCCTTAAAGGGACAGCCGATATATTACTTACAATTACGGAAGGTCCTGAATACGAAATTGAAATAGAGGGAAATGAATTTTTTGGTGACGGAGCGCTTTCGGAACAGACGGAGCAGGTAAAAGAGGGCAGAAGAGGATCAGTAGCGCTGAGACAGGCTGTGAGAGGTATAAGAAAGATGTACCGGGAAGAGGGTTTCGGTGACGCTAAAGTGAATTTCCGCGACACTCTTTTAACAGAGAGCGGCAGGCAGAAAAAGAAGGTGCAGATCAATGTGACGGAAGGGATCAGACCGCTCGTATCGGAGATTAAATTCACAGGCAATAATTCGTTTACTGAAGATGAACTCGGAAAATATCTCAACAGCGTTGTAAGAAGATGGTGGAGGAGCAAAGAATTTTTCCGTAAGGACATATGGGAAGACGACGAAAGGAACCTGACGGCTTTCTACGTTCAGAACGGATTTCTGTCGGCTAAAGTTAAGACCGGCGTGAAATATTCAAGGGACAGGGACAGTGTCAGGATCGCGGCAGATATATCAGAAGGCATTAGAACTTATATCGGAAGCATCAGTTTCGCAGGGATACCGGAACAGTTTGAACCGGATGTGAAGAAAATTTCTTCGGAACTCGAAGGAAAACCGTACAATTCAGGATTTGTAAAGGATGCGGTCCCCAGAATAAAAGGTCTGCTCGCCGCCGGAGGACACATTTACGCTCAGGTGAAAGAAAAGACCGTATTTAGTTCAGACAGTTCTAAGGCTGACATCATATTTACAGCTGAAGTGAAAAATATGGCTGAGACCGGTCAGATCTACGTCGCCGGGAATCTGAATACAAAAGAACGGACGGTCAGAAAACTTCTGAAACTGCGCGAAAGGGAACCGTTCTCAGTGCTCGAACTGTCTTCAGGACTGCGCAATCTGAGGAACCAGAAGATATTCAGATCGGTCTCGTCCTACACTTCTGACACTGGATCCGACGCGGATACTCTTGATGTTCTGGTGAGTGTAGAGGAATATCCCCCGTATTATTTTCAGGCTTCGGGAGGTTATGAGAGCTTTGTCGGACCGTATATAAGTTTACTTGCGGGTAATAAGAACCTTTTCGGTCTGAATAAGGAGCTCAGCCTTAAGACAGATCTGTCGTTCGTGAAACAATCTGTAACCGCCGCTTTTACAGAGCCTGTTCTTTTCGTCCCCGAGCTTTCTGGAACGCTGTCGGCTTTCTGGGAAGGGGAGGATGTTTCCGATCCTGAATATCAGACCGAAACGACCGGGTTAGGAGCAGGCGCGAACTACAGATGGAAGAGCAGCCTGCAGTCGATTGTTCAGGCGCAAATTGAGCATAAGAAGCTTTACGAGAAAGCTGTTTCAGGCGCGGACTCGAACACCGTCAGGAACTCGGGCAGTCTGAAGTTCATTCAGCTCTGGGACGGGCGCGATTCGTTCATGGTGCCCCGGAAAGGCGTGTATGCCAATCTTGAAACAGAGTTCTCAACAGGCATTGATAATAACGAGGACGACTTTATCAAATATAAACTCGACCTTAAATATTTCTTCACGCCTTTCGGACCGGTCACGTTCGCGTTCGCGGGTCATCTGAACTACCTTCAGATGACGAATCCGGGCGCCGAGCCTGCCGTTGACCAGCTGTTCTTCCTGGGCGGTACGTCGTCGGTCAGAGGTATGAACGAGAATTATTTCCTTGAAGATGCGGCAGGCGATCCGGCGGGAGGAAAGCTGACCGCGCTGTTCACTTTCGAGCCGCGCTTCGAGTTCCGGAAGAACTGGGAGCTTCCGCTTTTCCTCGATACGGGACTGCTGTCAGAGACCGAAGCGCAAACCGGGGAGACCGTCAGATCGACAGCAGGTACCGGACTCCGCTACATTACGCCTATCGGTGCTATGGGTATCCTCTGGGGATTTCCGCTTGATGTGAAAGACGGGTGGAAGGACGGCGTTTTCCATTTCTCGATCGGTTATACTTTCTAAGACAAACAATATTCTTGCAATATTGGAAAAAAATGCTTAAATTAATCAATAATTTGGGAATACAAACCATTGAAAAAGGAGATAATATTGGAACGAAAGCTTAAAAATGAAATTGAAAAAGATCTCGACGCGAAACACATTTCTCTCATCATCGGAGCCAGACAAACGGGAAAAACTACGATACTGAAGCAGATATTTTCAGATCTTAAAAATAAGAACAGATCAGTGTTTTATATTACTCTCGAAGATAAAGAGATCCTCCGTATGCTCGACGATAATCCGAAAAACCTTCTTCAGCTGATAGCTAAACCTTCGGAGACGGAAAGAAGATATGTTCTCATTGACGAGATTCAGTACCTGAACGAACCGTCCAATTTCCTTAAATATCATTACGACACATACATGGAAAAAATTAAGTTTATTGTTACAGGATCGTCAAGCTTTTATATTGACCGTAAATTCAAAGATTCACTTGCGGGTAGAAAGCGTATTTACGAACTCCCGACAATGACATTAAAGGAAGTACTGATGTTCAAAGGAGAAAATGATCTAGCCCCGCATCTGAACAATGGAAATATACCGCTTCTTTATATGGACAGAATCAAAGAACATTTTTACGAATACCTTATATACGGAGGTTATCCCGAAGTCGTGCTGAGTGGTACTGATAAAGAGAAAAAACGCGTTCTTAAGGAAATTGCCGATTCCTATGCGAAAAAAGATGCAGCAGAAAGTAATTTGTTCTATCACGATAAATATCTGAACCTTTTAAAAATGCTCGCGTATAGAACGGGTGGTCTTCTCAATACGAACAGTCTTGCTCCGGATGCGGGACTGGATCATAAAACTGTTGCCCAATATATCTGGGTCATGCGTAAATCTTTTCATATACATCCTCTTTCTCCTTTTTATAACAATCTGATCTCTGAACTGAGAAAAATGCCCAAATTATATTTTGCGGATCTCGGCCTTAGAAACGCTCTGATCAATGATTTCAGTCCGATCGGAAACCGCCCGGATAAAGGCGAATTGTTCGAGAATTATATTTATCTTCTATTAAAAGAAAGATACGGTCAGGACAATCTTAAGTTCTGGCGTACACGTGATGGAAGGGAAGTTGATTTTATCGTGAAAGACGATAACGGTAAAAGCTATGCCTATGAAGCCAAATTCGATTCGGCGTTTTTTTCTGTTTCCAAGTACAGATCCTTTATAGAAACATATCCTGACATAGCGTTGAAATGCGTCGGATTAGACGATGCTGTCAGAATGAATCTTGATTAGGAATAAAAAAGGGCTTAACTATGTGTCCACAATTTCGAGGAGTGACCATTTTAATATTTTATACTAATTTTTAAACACTCTTTCTTCTAATCGGCATGGTCATGCACCTGCAGCCGCCGCCGCCTCTGGACAGTTCCGACCCGTCAATTGTAATAACGAATTTACCGTTCTTCTTGGGTTCAGCCCTTCCGGCTAATATATCCTTAGCTTTGATCACTTCGAACCCGTTCCTGTTCATTTCCTCTATAGTATAGACGTTCCTGCCGTAGCCGATAACCTGACCTGGAGCAAGCGCGAAGAAGTTAGCGCCGCTGTGCCACTGCTCTCTTTCCTGGATATATGAATCGGAATTACCGCCGCAGAAAACAGGCTGAAGATGATGGCCGAGCTGTTTAAGGGCTGAAAGAATATTTTCCTCCTCGCTTATAGTGACTTTGCCGTTGTCTACCGAGATCCTGATTGTTAGAAATCTGTTCGAATCAAGGATAAGCGGTTTGTAAACCATACATTTATCTTTATCGAGCATTGTGAACACCATATCCAGATGGATGAATGATTCAGGTTCGTAGGGAAGTTCCTGAACTATGATATGTCTCTTTCCTTTAAGTTTTCTCATATATTCGAGAATATGATCTATTCCCTGTGAAGTAGTTCTGGCGCTGTTGCCGATCAGCAGGATGTTTTCGCTGAATACCAGAACATCGCCGCCCTCTATTGAAATGTTCTCGTCAAAATCCTCGGAATCAGCAGGATTAACGGTTTTCGCATTAAGATCGGGATGATGTGTGAATATCGATTCCATGATTATAGCTTCGCGCTCCCTGATCTTGTTCGCCATCCGGTTGATGTGTACAGTGTTGTTGACTGAAACAGCCGCATCTCTGGTAAAAAAGAAATTATGCAGAGGTTTTAATGAGTATCTGTCTTCGTTTAGGAAGTTTGTCAGAGTATCCTTTTTCATTATCCTTCCTTCAATAAGCTGTCTGGTTATCTCTTCGGGCGGAAGCTCGGACATCTCTCTGACAAACCGGTTTTGCTTCGACATTCTGCACTCGTTATTGTAAATCCTGGTCAAAAGGTCATGTTTTACTTTTTCATCGCGAAGAATATCAGTAAGCAGGGAAGATACCTGAAAAGTGGTCGTGAACCTGTCAAGGATATCATTGAACTGCCTGTACTCTTTTCGGGCTACGGATAGGTTAAGAATGTCGCTGTAAAGTGCTCTCTGGGCATTTCTCGGCGTCATGTTCTCTATTTCGGGACCCGGTGTATGAAGTATTACACCTTCAAGTTTGCCAATCTCTGAATTTACTTTGATCTTCATTTTCTTATAATCTCAATAATAAAATTAATAAAATCCTTATCTACTGCTTTCGACACGAGTTCCTTTAAAGGTACAAGCTTCACCAGATACCGAAAGATGAAAGCATATTTTTCGTAGCTGCCGCGTTCTTCGGTTTTAAGGATGTCGATTATCTCTTCTCTGGTCATAGAAATCTTTGAATGGCAAAATTGATCGGCAGCATAAAGCGCGAACCCTTCATAGAACCATACCGGACCCATTGCCTCCTCGTCCCCGTTAAGTATGCGGATGTGCAGCCTGTGCGCTATCTCGTGAGCGAGGATCTTGGTGTAAAAATCCTCCTCGACTCCCTGTGGATAGACTGTGCTGTAAATTTCAGGTGTAACGACAGCAAGAACTCTTTCCTCGAGCGCACCGCAGTAAGTCTTCGGCAGTTCAATATCAGGCGGCATTTCGCAAAGTTCGAGGAGCATCTTGTCGAATTCGGGTTTTGAGTCGAATATCATCACTTTGTCCATGAAGCTCTGTTCAGTATGCCGCTCCCAGCCGTGTTCCAAAGCGAATTTTTGAACTCTTTCGATCGCTTTATCAAGATAGATGGAAAATTCATCCGATCTGCTCTGAAGAGTTTGAGGTAATACTATCGGGATTTCGTTCATCTTTTAGCCTTTTGTTTGATCTTTCCGGAATTGTATATTGACGGGTATGATATTCTGAACTTAATTACGAGTATCCTGAAAATGATTATAAGTACAATAGGCACTATCTGAAGCAAGGGTTCTGTTACGCCGGATGTCTTCAGAATGAAATAGATCAGTCCTCCGATTATCGAAACTGTAGCGTAGATCTCTTTTCTGAATATTACCGGGATCTCGTTAACCAGAATATCTCTCAGCACGCCTCCGAATGATCCTGTAATTACTCCAAGGATAATACAGCTCATTACGCTCAGACCGTTATGCAGACCTATCTCAAGCCCGATGATAGTATAGAGACCGAGCCCGATCGTATCGAAAAGAAGAAGCGATTTTGAAAGCATATCAAGATTTCTGCGGAAAAACATTGCGAATAAAGACCCGGCAATTATCGAATATACAAAATGGGGTTCTTTAAGCCAGAAGACATAAACATCTTTCAGCAGTACGTCCCTTACAGTACCGCCCCCAACAGCCGTCACAAATCCGATAATGATAACACCGAACGGATCGAATTTTTTCCTCATTGCAGTCATAGCACCCGAGATAGAAAATGCGAAAGTTCCGATCACACCGAACCAGAATATGTAGATACTGCTCAGCATTAGTTCACCTTGTTGGTTGAGATTCCCTTAGAGAAATTATTTATGTTATTTATTGTTACAACGGATCTTCTCTTCAAAGCTTCCAAAGTCTTGAAGGCAATATGAGGTGTTAAAATAACATTATCAAGCTTCAAAAGCTGATTGTCAGCTGAGATAGGTTCAATACTGTAAACATCAAGCCCCGCTCCTGCTATTTTACGGTTTTTCAGTGTTTCTATGAGGGCATTCTCGTCAATTATCGGGCCTCTTGCTGTGTTGATAAGGTATGAGGATGGCTTCATCTTGTTCAGCTGTTCTTGACCGATCAAAGCCTTTGTTTCTGAGTTTGCAGGAACATGTATAGAAACGATATCGGAATCTGCGCAGAGTTGTTCAAGTGAACTCACATACTTACCTCCGAGCTCAGTGAATTCCCGTCTTTCTGTTCTCGACCACCCAATGATTTTACAACCGAGAACTTTAAATATCTCTGCTACCCTTATTCCGATAGCACCGGTTCCGCATATTCCTGCCGTTTTTCCTAAAAGTTCGATACCGGGTCTTCCGAGATCCCACTGACCTTTGCGGATCACTTCGTTACCTTTCGGAATATCTCTCAAAAGTGAAATAGCTAAAGTTATTGCAAGTTCCGCAACTGAATTTGTGGAATAAGAAGGTACATTATACACTGCGATATTTTTTGAACTGCAATATTCAAGATCAACGCTGTCGTAACCTGTGAAAGCAACAGCGATCATTTTCAAGTTCGGATAGAGTTCAAGTTTATCTTTAACGAGCTTAGTTTTGACTGTAACTAAACCTTCAATTTTTGATTTATCACACTCTTCGTCAAACCATAAAACTTCATGATCAATTGCGGCTGAAATAAAATCATCTCTCGCAATCCCTAATTCTTCTAAAATATGTAATTTCATTATATTTTTCCTGTATTGTATTTGAAGATTATGTCATCGACCTTAACATTAAGATGTCTTGCCACAACTCTGCATTTTGCTTTCAGCATGAAGAAGATATCTCTGCTGACATCAGACAAAGACTCATAATTTCCCTGACCCTTTGAAATTATCATATCAGCATTATTGAACACTTCGAGAAATTCATCACTGCATTTGTCAAGTATCGTTCCTGGAGCTTTAGATCCGGAAGAAATCAACTCTGCAATTTTATCGAGACCTATTTGTTCAGCTTCATTAAGAGTAATATCATTTATTATAGGAGTGTCTCTTACTGCGTATATTACAGGTAATTTAAGCTGTTCGATCAGTAATTTGTCAAATACACCTTCACCTGAATTATCACCGATGTACAGTATATTTTTTGACGCGGCAAGTCTAGACCGGAATTTATCATAATCAAAGACCGCGAAATCCTGGATCAATATCTTTTCAACGTCTTTTACGATATCAAATTCTTTATCAATACCAAGATCTATCACATTTCCAGCAACAGCAAGCCGGATCGCTGTAAGTAACGGATCATCGGAACTCTCAATTTTCACTTTAAGTTCAGGATATAATTCTAAAGCTTGCCGGATGTTTTGCTGTTTAATATTGTGGTAAGGATCAGGAATATCTGTTATCTCTATAATTCTTTTGTAGATAATTGCACCGGTTTCAGGAGGGGTTTGTCCCATCGGTATTGAGTAAATCATAGCACCGGTCTCATCAAGTATTTTTTTTATAACTGATTCGTCTTTTGTAGCTGTTTTACCCGCTCTGAATGCCTGATTCATAAAACATGGAATGCAATCCAAATAAGTTTTCACTGATTTTGTCCTGTAGGTTTAAAATTCAATAATTGCTCCTGCTCCGCCTGATATATATTTATCGGGATAGAGTTCTTTAATTTCTTCTATGTGTTTAGTGCAGTGAGTAGGGCAGACCTTAGTTACATTTTTCAACTGATCAAATTCGGTCGAACCGTGTAATCCTCCGATTACAGCATAAATATTTTTTTCTTTCAATGAGCTGAGAATATTTTTTAAACCGGGATGACAGCAGCCAATAATAACGACTGAACCTCTGTCTGTTTTAATAACAAGGGATTGTTCATCGCCGTTTAATTCTCCGGTTGAGTAAATATTTTCATATAAAACTTGAGAATTATCGTAGCTGATGACTTTATTCGGGTACTTAATGCCTTTGAGCGATCTAGGAATGTGGACTACAGCTTTGGAATTCTCGTTCAATATAGCAGAAAGTCCGCCAATATGATCAAAATGCTGATGAGAAATGAAAATATCATCAATTCTTTTCGGGTCAATTTCAAGAAGTGACATATTTTCAAGCAGTATTTTTCCGTTCCCTCCTGTATCAAACAGAATATTTCTGTCTTCCGTTTCGATCAGGCATGAAAATCCCCAGTCTGCTTTGAGCTTTGGAGAAATTGAAGTATTGTCGTACAGTATGATTATTCTATTAAGATAATTATTGATTTTCATAACAATTACTTAGAGCCACTTTTTATTCTTAAAATATTTCAGCATCCCGAGTGCTACTACTACCATAACACCCAGCATTATAAAGTAACTGTATTTGAAGTGGAGTTCAGGCAGGAAATCGAAATTTGTGCCGTAAATGCCTGCAATGAAAGTCAGAGGAATGAAAATAACAGAGAAAACTGTCAGGAATTTCATGATATCATTAAGTTTACTGCTTATGGTTGTATGATAAATATTAAGTTGATCAGAAAGGATCTCGCGGTAACTGTCTGAAGATTCTGACGCGTGGTTAATATTGTCTAGCAGCTCTTTGTAATGAATATAGGTATCATCTGCTATTAGATCATTCTCGATCTTTGAAAGAGTGAGTATCATTTCCTTTGCCGGATTGATATTCTTTCTTAGAAAATTCAGTTCCCGTTTATATGTATTTATCTGATCGATTACGCTTTGCGGCGGGTCCTGAAGAAGGTTCTCTTCCAGATCTTCTATCTTTTCTCCCAGCAGGCTGATTATATAAATATAGTTGTCTATGACAACATCAAGCAGAGCAAAAGCGAGATAATCAGTGCCCGAATTCCTGATCCTTTTCTTCTGTGCTCTTATTCTTTCCCTTACAGGTTCGAAAACATCGCCTTTAACTTCCTGAAAAGATATAAGAACTGTTTTGGTTAATATAAGGCTCAGATTTTCTACAAGTATTTTATCTTTTTTTTCATCCTGCCTAAGCATTTTTATAGAAATATATATACAATTATCGTATTCCTGAACTGTAGGTCTGGCCTGAGTCTGCATAACATTGGAAAGCACAATTTTATCAAGATTGAAGTGTTTCGCTGTTTCAGCCATTAATCCTTCATCATGAAGACCGTCAATATTAAGCCATGTTACAGAGGGTTTCTTTTTATAAGGCATTACTTCTTCAATAGATTTGATCTCTTTTTCTTCTTTGTTCTCGGCATCAAAGTCAATTACCCGAAGAAGAACTTTATCTGCCCTTTTTTCGCCTCTGAACTTAAGATCGTCCGGTCCCAGACCGATCTCGTGTTTGTGTTTTTTTATAAACCGTGCCATAATAACACCTCATGAATATATTTTATGATCAGATTGTATTATACACTGATCAGCCTAAAAATCAAAGTTATATTTTGTAATTAAGCCCATCAAATTACCAGCGGGCTTTAAAACCTCTTGTATCAATATGAATAAAGGCTGGATGGGCAGATGTCCTTTTGTATTTCCCTAAACCGCCTATATACTCTTTGTACTCTCCTTTTGTGTGTTGTTCGTCGATCAGCCTGTACAAATATTCAGCATCGTTCTGATCGAGTTTTCCATCTTTGTTCAGATCGTCCATTCTTCCGTTGTTGTCTTCATCAATATAGATGTCTGCAGCTCCTCCGTAAATATGTCTGCTATTCTTAACGTTTCCGATAGATTTATTGTAAAAAGGAGTTCTGTAGGCACTGATAAATTTGAATTTAGTCAAACTGATACCTTTTGATCGTAAAAGTCTATGGATGTATTCAAGTTTGAGAATTAGTTTAGATCGAATAAGAACATATTTAGGAAAACTTCCCTCCTGTTTGCAGACGAAATCAGATAAAGTGAAATTTGGAGAGATATTTGTAAACTGATTTGCTTCCGTAACTTCAATCAGACCTTTCGGTTTAGCATAAACTGGATTGTCGTTTAGGGGTTTTTCCGGATATTTACCAATTCTGTATCCGTTCAGAAATTCACCATTCATCTTTGATAAAGGAACCTTAACAAAAACATTTATCAACATTGAATCAGAAGGCTCACTTGCGATCAGGAGTTTATATAATCCTTTTTCTGAAGGAGCTTTAATGAGATGTTCTTTTGATATTGAAGAAATATTTTTATCTCTAAAATGAACCGAAAACTTTTCGTCACTTATTATCTGTAATTTAATATCATTTGAAGGCATAACAAAAATACTGAAAATATTCAGGTCGGTTTTTTCCCCATTGATTATTACTTTGAAGCTGCATGTGTCATCCGCACTGAACAATAAAATAGTTTTAAGAAACAATAATATAGTTAAAAGTACTCTAAACATTTATTTCTTTCCTTTAAGTCCTGCAAGAACATCCTTGTCCCTGTCATAAATGTCGTTTCGGAATTGAATAATACCTGCGTTGTCAACCCATGCAGTCCAGTAAAGAATGTGGACTGTAACAGTTTTTGGAAAAATCACGGTAGTTTCTTTTCTTGAAGATACAATATTCTCGATCTTTTCATGATTCCATCCAAGATTGTCTTTCAATAGTATTTCAGCTAGCTCTAGAGGTTTTTCCACTCTGATGCAGCCTGAACTAAAATTCTTTTCCTCTTTCTGGAACAAAGTTTTATCAGGAGTATCATGAATGTAAATATTATGTTTATTCGGGAACATGAATTTGACTTCACCGAGAGAGTTATTTGGCCCGGGATCCTGAACAAGCCTGTAAGGGAAATTATTTCCTGTAATATTGCTCCAGTCTATTGATTCAACTGACACCTCATTAATATTCGTAGGATCATTCTTGAAAATGCGGATATTTTTCTTCTTTAAGTAATTGATATCTTTCTTTACTGCCGGGATTACATCGTTTTTTAAAATAGTCGGTGGTACGGTCCAGGTGGGATTAAATACAAGATAGGTCATTTTATCGCTGAAGATAGGTGTCTTCCTATAAGATTTCCCGATGATCACATTATTTTCCGAGATCAGCTGATTCTTTTTAAATAGAGACAACTTGTAATCCGCAAGGTTGACTATTAAATAGTTCTCTCCGTATTCATCAGGCATCCATCTGAGTCTTTCCAGATTTACTTTGATCTTGCCGATCCTGTCATAAATAGAAAGATTCATCATCTTGATCGTGTTGTCGCCTATTATTCCGTCATTTCTCAGACCGTGTCTTTTCTGGAACTGTTTAACAGTTTCTGTAAGTTCATCGTCATACATAAGACTGTCTGAAGGTGAAGCTAATTTATTGTTCTCAATAATACATATATTCTTTCTTATTAACGGCATCCTGTTGTCAGTCATACCAGGTTTGATAAGATTTCCTTTTGTTACTACCTGCTTTATATCATTTTTAAGGCTAAAGAAATATTTTAACTTATTTTTAAGCTCCTTATATCCTTTCTGCTGAGGTTTGATCTTTTCCAATTCTGTAAACAATTGAATTGTTCCTGCCGATCTTCTAAAAAGTGAAGTTATGTCTTCATATCTTCTTTTTGTGTTCCATTCAGGATGTAGATCGTCAGGATTTAATTTTCCGGAAAGAAGGTGATTGGCGTAAAGAAGAAAAGCATCTGTCAAAAGGACATCGCGCAATGCTTTAGAACCCGGATCATTGCTTTTAAAATTGCTGCTCAAATAGCTGTAATGATAATCATCAGGGTCGAGACCTTCCCATTTTGCCTGTCCTAAAGTATCGATGAATGAATTTGCGAGATTCTCATTGTCCCAGAATAAATTTAATTTGTTTGTTTCGTATAATGACTGAAGTGGGTTGATGCAGTATAACTCACCCTCATTAAATGCAGTGAGAGGGCTCTCTATGATTTTACGGATGTCTTCATTTTCTGCGAACAATGTGAAAACTATCAGGAGAATAGTTGTAAGTTTTAATTTTTTCATTGGGTTCCTTCTTCTTATTGCTTACTTGAATCGGTTTCTTCATAATAAGAATAAATTACTTATTCACACCGAATTCGTTAATATCAAGACTGAAATCTTTCATATCTGTTGCTACAAGCTGATTGTTTTTATTTGTCACATACTGAATATCAGAAATATTAACATCTGAGGGTATTAAATTGACGATATAAACACCTTCAGATACATCGAGAATCCTTGTTCTTATATCCGGTTTTTTTATGAACTGGTTTTTGATCTTATCGAATATATAAGTATAACCCTTTAATTTGGCTAAAGAACCTTCAGCTTCAATAATTTCTCCTATGAAGTGTCTTTTGATTTCTTCCTCATAGAATCTGCG
>DAIMKZ010000030.1:0-23786 GCA_036721445.1 Candidatus Delongbacteria bacterium | reverse complement strand
GAAGACAGGGTAATCAGGAACAGAACGGCCGTTTTTGCAGCGCTTTTCATTTTTATCTTCTTTTCGATCGTACTGTATAAGGTCTGGAATATTTTTACGCCCGACAAAGTCATAGCATCCCGTAAGAAAAGCTCAAAGACCGTCTTTATAGCTGTACTTCTCATAGCCCCCGCGCTCGGGTCGATAATTCTTTGGAAGTATGTGCCTATGCTCATGGGTTCTGTCATGGCGTTCCAGGATTACAGCGTTGTCGGGGATTCAGAATGGGTCGGTCTGTCGAATTTCGCCGATGTGCTTTTTGATCCTGTCTGGTGGTCGGCTCTCGCAAGAACTCTTTACTATATGTTCCTCTCGCTTACAATAGGATTTCTTCCTCCGGTCTTTCTTGCCATTCTGCTTCAGGAAGTTCCTAAAGGAAAAATATTTTACAGGGTGATCTATTACATGCCGGCTGTGATAAGCGGTGTGATCGTCATATATCTGTGGAAGCTTTTGTACGATCCTTCCGACGCAGGAGGACTTAATCAGATACTGCTCGCACTCGGCCTGGAAAAATCAAGGTGGATCAAGGAAGAGTCTCTCGCCATGCTGCTTACAGTAATACCTTCCGTATGGGCGGGGCTCGGGCCCGGTTCACTGATCTATCTTGCTGCACTTAAAGGAATACCCGAAGATGTGTATGAGGCTGCCGATATTGACGGAGCGGGATTTTTCAAAAAGATCAGGTTCATTGTTTTCCCTTACCTGAAGTCTCTTCTTTTCATTCAGTTCATCGCGGCTTTCATCGCTTCGGCCCAGCAGAGTGAATTCATACTTGTAATGACATTCGGAGGGCCTAACGAGGCAACTAAGGTGGCGGACCTTCTGATATTCGAGAAAGCGTATCTTTACCTTAACTTCGGTATAGCTACAACCATGGCATGGATGCTCGGACTTCTGCTCATGCTCGTAACTGTCGTTCAGATAAGAAAACTGTCTAATATGGAATTTAAGTCAAATTAAGAAAGTAAGATAATGGGAATTATTGGAAAAGTAGGAAAAAGATCATTTAAAGTAAGAGCGCTCAACACCTCGATACATTTCGTTCTGTTTTTGGGCGGAATTACTATGATCTATCCGTTCCTGATAATGATGTCGGCCTCATTTAAAAGCAGAGTGGATTCTAACAGGCTCGATCTCATCCCCCGTTATTTTTACGATCAGGAAGTACTTTTCAGAAAATATGTTGAGGCGAGATTTAACGAGGAAGCTACACTTTTCTCAGCACAGTACAAGCAGAAATATTATGCTGTTGATTACCTTGATATCCCTGAAAATGTTAACGGTAATTTCATAGATGACTGGAATGAATTTATAAAGGAGAATGAGCACAAATATGACGAATTCGATTTTGCGGTCTCCGAACAGTTCTCGAGAGGGGTCTATACCTATAACGAAAGGGCATTCAGAGACAAAATGAGCGATGAGGTGAACGGTGATCTGTATGCTTTTAACGAAAAATATTCAGTATCGGCTCCAACATGGGAAGATGTGCGTGAGGAATCAAAAGAAATTCTATCGAGAAGATTCACATCAGGCGAAACGGGACTGTCGGTGCCTTACAGTAAATTCAGGAAAGAACTCGACACCAGGCATAAAGTCTGGCTGAGCCTTGACGGGCATTTTATAGCCAACGAACTTGTTCCCGCATACAGAGGCAGGCTTGAACTGCTCAACGACAGTCTGGGCACGAATTATGCGTCATGGGAAAATATTGTGCTGAACAGAACTCTGCCTGAGGATCCTCTTTCCGGACACTGGTCTCATTATGTCAAAAATATACTCAATGTTAAACATATCGGCCTGTCGGAACAGGGAATGGATGAATTCAGATCATTTTTGAATGAAAAATACACCGGCATAAGCCTTCTGAATGAAACTTGGGAGACCGGATTCGGTGATTACGACAGTATAGATCTGAACTCAGCGCTAAAGAATGGTGCGCCGCTGCTCGATTACATATTTTTCATTGAGAATAAAGCCGATCCGTCCGAACTTATCCTGAATTCAGTTGAATTTGACTTCAGAGACTATCTTAAAACAAAACACCAAAATATCGCTCAGCTGAACAGCACTTACCATAAGGGCTACGATGATTTCGGGAAAATTGAGCTTTTCATTTCTTCCCCTGACTATAATTCAGCGATAAAAGAAGACAGGTCGGAATTTGTTAGATCAGCAGGACCAAAAAACATAGAGCTCTCCCCTTCTGCCCAGTTCGAGTTCATAGAGTATCTCAAAATCCGTTCAGGGAAAGAAGAGCTTGACCTTGAAAAAATAAATTCAGAGCTTGGTACAGATTTTGATACCGAACTTAACATATATCCTTCTAAAACACTGCCTGACAACCCCGTTTATGCAGAACTATGGACAAATTTCGCATTGAACATCTCTGATCCCAAATTCGTCATACTAAATCCGGAATTGAAAAATGAATGGCAGGATTTTTTGAAAGACCGCTACGGAACAATAGAGGAACTAAATTCCACGTGGGGGATCGTTTTCACAGATTTTACGAACATTAATATCGACTATATCTCTCTCGACTATAATATTTTCAGAGAAAATAAAAAAGCCGTTTTCAAAGAAATGCTTACCAGGAACTATGTCATGGTCATCGATGAGATGCTCAATAACGGACGCGCAATAATGAATACGCTCATATACTGCCTGCTCGCGATACTTACAGCCGTCATAGTCAACCCTCTCGCCGCTTATGCAATGAGCAGGTTCAAGCTGAAGTCGAACTACAGGATTATCCTCGTTCTCATGCTCACAATGGCATTTCCGCCGATGGTGATGGGCATCCCTAATTTCCTCATGCTCAAGAATTTCAATATGCTCAACACTTTCTGGGCGCTCATCCTGCCCGGAGCCGCCGACGGATATTTCATATTCCTTTTAAAAGGGTTCTTCGATTCGCTTCCGAAGGAGCTGTTCGAGTCCGCCACGGTCGACGGTGCCGGAGAAGTAACAATATTTTCAAGGATAGCGATGTCGCTGTCCAAACCCATCATGGCAGTAATAGCACTTGGAGCATTCAACGCAGCCTATCGTAATTTCATGTTCGCGTTCATCGTATGTCAGGACCAGAGCATGTGGACCATGATGGTGCATATCTATCAGCTCATGCAGAGATCCAGTGCAGGTGTCGGTTACGCCGCTCTCGTCATCGCCGCCATCCCTACCTTTGCCGTTTTCATTTTCTTCCAGAATATAATTATAAAAGGCATCGTAGTTCCGACAGAGAAATGATGACTGTTTGTTTTTATACTATCTCATCCGCGTTATAATCAAGATAATCCCTGTTCGAAAAATAGAACCTGTAAGATCTGATCTTCTTCCTTCCTTCACCTTCGGTCTCACTGAAATGCTTTCTGAATATATCAAAAAGCTCTTTTTCCTGATCGACCGCAGGTTTTCTGGTAAATCCGGGCGGAAGTTCTATATTCTGCGGTTCTCTTCCGGTCGTTATGACCTTTATGTAGGCCTCTGTTCCGCTTGTGATATTCATGTTACCTCCAATTCGTTTTTATACTTTTCAAAACCAATATACGACAGAAGGCGTGTCAAATCGTGACACGCCTTTAAAAAAAATGAAAAAATTTCACTTGCGGACTTTTTATTCTTAATTTATATTTGGTCTCGGTTTCGGCGGTATAGCTCAGTTGGTTAGAGCAGTGGAATCATAATCCACGTGTCCGCGGTTCAAATCCGTGTACCGCCATATAAATAAAAGCCCCTTTTGTTAGGGGTTTTTTATTTTTGGCGAAGGATTCTTAAGATCAGTGAAGTATGAGCTGATCTTTTAACTCAGCGATACCGCCATATATGAAAACCCCTCGTTCAGAGGGGTTTTCTGTTTATATTTTTTTTGTTGTTATTTGTTGATCTTAAAGACGATGAATGTTCTGTTTTCCATTCCGAAGATCTTTGCCAGCAGCCAAACGACCGGCATAATAAATCTCATCAGTATTTTATTCAGGTTAGACATGTAAGTTGTCTTGCCGAAGATCTCTTTAAGCGGAGATCCGATCTTCTCTTTATGAATTATTCCGAAGCCGATATCTTTGAATTTCTCAAACGACCTGTTACAGAATTTATATATATGCCCGTTAGTATTTATACCGTAATTATTCATTCTGTATCCTGTTATATAATCACCTATCCTTGCAAAAACATGGAAAAGGCTTTCCTGAATCGGCGTCTCAAGAACGAGCAGTCCGTCGGGTTTCAATATCCTTGCGCAGTGAGTAATAAACTGTTTCGGGTGAGGTATGTGCTCGATCAGATTAAGCGCAAATATGATATCGAATGAATTATCTTCATAGTATCCGTCAACTGTTCCGATCCTCGTTCTGTTTTTTTCCCTGTTGGAGTAATTCACAGCCTTCTCGTTAATATCACAGCCTTCGCAAAATATCTTCATTTCGTCGCAAACATCAATGAAGAAACCCAGACCCGAACCCACATCCAGGATCTTGATATCGTCCTTAAGTACTTTATTTCCATATATCTTCAGCACTTTTTCTATCTGTGATCTGAACCTTTCTTTCTGTGCCTTTTCTTTGCTTAAATATATTTCCTCTCCGAAATAATCGCTGTTTATCATTTTTTCATAATTTTCATCTGTAAGAGGGTCAGCCCATAGAAGATCGCACTGCCTGCATTTCAGCACTGTGTAATTCGAACCTCTGCTGTAAAACTTCCCTTTATATTCCTGACCGCATAACTCGCAGTATTTCTGATTATCTTTCAACTTTTTTCTCTGAATTATTTTTATTGTTCCCAAGTATTAAATGCCCCATTTTATCTCTTTTCGTTGTAAGGTATTTTTCGTTTTCCGGACTGCACGATATTTCAATAGGTACTCTCTCGACATTTGACAGTCCGTAGCCGGCCAGACCAACTATTTTTTTTGGATTATTTGTCATAAGCCTGATGTTCTTTACTCCAAGATCTACCAGGATCTGCGCTCCGATACCGTAATCTCTGAGATCCGCGGGATAACCGAGCTTCTCGTTGGCCTCAACGGTATCGTATCCGTTATCCTGAAGATGGTAAGCTTTGATCTTAGCCCTCAATCCGATGCCTCTGCCCTCCTGACGCATATAGATGAGCACGCCTCTTCCTTCATCTGCGATCATTTTCATGGCTGAATGAAGCTGATCTCCGCAGTCGCACCTGGAGCTGCCGAAAACATCTCCGGTGAGGCACTCTGAGTGGACTCGCACAAGAACAGGTTCACCGGTATTCACATCGCCTTTCACAAGCGCGATATGCTCCTGCTCGTCGATCTTCGAAATATAATATTTTATCTCGAATTCTCCGTACGCTGTCGGCAGCTTGGCCACAGTATCGCACTCAACAAGTTTTTCCCTGCGTCTGCGGTATTCAATAATATCTTTTATCGTTCCAAGTTTCAATCCGTGTTTTTTCCCGAATTTAACAAGATCAGGAAAACGGGCCATAGATCCGTCTTCGTTCATGATCTCGCATATGACTCCCGCCGGGGTCAATCCTGCCAGAGAGGCCAGATCAACGGCAGCCTCAGTGTGCCCGGCTCTTACGAGAACACCGCCGTCGCGGGCGATCAGCGGGAACATGTGTCCCGGACGCGCAAGATCTTCGGGTTTAGTACGATCGTCGATCAGCGCTTTTACAGTTTTGTACCTGTCAAAAGCCGAAATTCCCGTAGTCGTTCCTACTCTGTAGTCAACGGATACGGTAAAATTAGTATGTTTCGACTCAGTATTCTCATCGGTCATAAGATAAAGGTTTTTCTCAGCTGCGATCTTTTCAGTCAGGGGCATACATATAAGACCCCTTGCGTTCATAGTCATAAAATTAACGATCTCGGGAGTCGCCATTTCGGCCGCTATAATAAGATCACCCTCATTCTCCCTGTTCTCGTCGTCGAGCAGAATAATCATTTTACCGTGTTTAATGTCATCTATCAGTTCTTCAACTTTACTGAACATATCTAGTATCCCATTTCGTTTAATTTTTCCATCGTAAGCGTATTTTTACCGGACTCTAAAAGTTTTTCAATGTATCTTCCTAAAATATCAGTCTCAATATTGAGTTTTAAGCCGGTTTTCCACTCTCCTGCGGTTGTTTTACTTTGTGTATGCGGTATAACTGCGACTTTAAATACGTTAGTATCAATATCAGCTACGGTCAGGCTTATTCCGTCAAGACAAACCGAACCTTTTTTTACTATATAAACAGCAGTTTGAGCATCTGTTCTGATAAAATACTCCGCGCCGTTAGTATTTCTTATTAACCTGATTATCTCGCCTGTTCCGTCAATATGTCCCTGAACTATGTGACCTCCCAGCCTGTCATTTACTTTTAGCGCAGGTTCGAGGTTGACTTCCGATCCTGTTTTGAGTAAGTTTAAATTCGTTTTTAATACAGTTTCCTTTACAGCCTGAGCAGTGAATGACCCTTCATCGCGAGATATTACAGTTAAACAGACACCGTTCACAGCGATAGAATCATCAACGTTCGCCTCTCCCGCGACCACAGATGAGCTTATAGTCATCTCCAGACCGTCACCTGTTTTCTTAAGATTCCGAATAATTCCTTTTTCTTTTATGAGTCCTGTGAACATTACAGATCCGCCTTTAAAAATGACCGTGTTTTTTCAATAGCCTTCTGATCCGCATCATTATTCATTTTGAAAGCTGAAAGTCTCTGCTCAAGAACAGGGAACTGGCTCTCGTGGGTAAATGACACACAGGCTCTTAAACCTTCGGTCCTATCACTCCCGGTAGTTTCCAAAGATATAGCGCTGACACCGTAATATAAAAGCTCCTCAACAAGATCGGCTCCGTCATAGCCCGGATACGATATGGTGAAATAAAAACCGTCGGCGACCGGGACTTCACCGTCTCTGTCATAAACAATAGAAAATCCGTGATCGGTGAATATCTTCTTCATTGCCTTCGCTCTCTCACCGTACACCCTGACATCACTCAAAAAATTGTATTTCCCTTCGTTGACAGCCTTTAGCAGTCCGAAGAGCCCGTACTGGTTGGAATGGCTTACTCCGGAGCTTAAAGAATACATCGCCCCGAAAATGTATGCGTAACCGAAATTATCCGTGTCGAAATAAGGCCTCAGATTATCTCCCTGAGAATTAAACAGTTTGTCAGGGATCGCGGTCATACCTATTCTCTGACCCGCCAGGCTGAATGATTTTGAACTTGATATCAGAAGTATGTAATTATCAGTATAATTAGCTACTGTCGGCACAAATGGCGCTTTACCCGGTATCGAGTAATCCTTTCTGAAATCCATGCCGAAGTACGCAAGATCTTCCATTACTATGGCGTCGTATTTCGTTGCCAGTTCGCCTATTATTTTCAGCTCTTCATCAGTGAAACATATCCATGAGGGATTGTTCGGATTTGAATAAAGTATAGACGCGACATCACCCTGTATAAGGTAACTTTCGAGTTTGTTCCTCAGTTTTTCGCCTCTGAAATTATAAACATCAAAATGGTATATCGGCACTCCAAGAGTTTTAGCCTGCTTTTTATTCACAGGAAATCCCGGATCTATAAAAAGTATTTTATTCTTGTTTTTATGCCTTCTTGTTGTTACCATCATAGCCATATAACAACCCTGCATCGATCCGACTGTAGGGAAACAGCTTACAGGATCAATATCAATATTCATGAAGTTTTTTACGAACCTTGATATCTCTGTCTTCAGCTGAGGTATCCCGTCAAAAGGGGGATATTTTGAACCGACTCCTTTTTTCAAAGCTTCGATCTCACTTTCAACTGCTATCACGGGCGGATTCAGTCCCGGGCTTCCCATCTCCATTCTTATGAATTTTTCGCCTG
Source organism: Candidatus Delongbacteria bacterium (assembly GCA_036721445.1). Lineage (GTDB taxonomy): Bacteria > UBA4055 > UBA4055 > UBA4055 > UBA4055 > UBA4055. The sequence continues at coordinate 15,891 of DAIMKZ010000030.1, read as the reverse complement.
CTGCCGACTCGATGTTGTTCACCAGCCTGTTGAGTTCTCTGATCGATCCCAGACCCACACTTTTCAGTCCGCTTTCTTTTATCTTTTCTTTAACGATATCGAAATTTATCGGTGTTTCCATTACTTATTCTCCTTCATTTTCCTCTTCAACTTCTTTTTTTGTCATCTGCACGAAACTGTAGAACAGCCCCGATAATACAAAGACCATAATTACAGGAAAAAGCAGAGACATTTTAAATTTTACTATCAATAATATAAATATCACAACGAACAGTATCTTCAGATTTCTGTAAATAAAATTCTCACCCTTTCTGAACATCGTTGAAAAGCTCGGATATGTGATCCTTGATATCATAAGATATGAAACCGCAAGCGATGTTATTGTAAGCCACTTGAAATGTTTTATTTCGCTATACTGCTCAAGCTCGAACAAAACGAACGACACGATAGTTATCGCAGCCGCAGGCGAAGGCAGTCCGCTGAATGCTCCTTTTACTTCGGGATCTACAAGCTCCGCATTGAATCTGGCCAGTCTTATGCTTGCAAAGAGAAGAGGGAAAAAAGAAAATATCAGTGTCATATGACCCAGATCTTCCAGTCCCGGATACCTGCTTATGTACACATTTTTGTAAAGCATGAACATCATCACCGAAGGAGCTGCGCCGAAAGTGATCACATCAGCCAGTGAGTCGAACTCGATACCGAAATCAGATGTGCTTTTTACGAGCCTTGCCACTTTTCCGTCGAACGCATCGCAGACCGCTCCGAACAGTACGAAGTAACAAGCCCACAGATAATCACCGTTAATAGATGTCACGATCGACCAGAAACCGAAGAACATATTTCCGATCGTCAGCGAGTTCGGAAAGATAGACAGTTTTTTACCCATTTATTATCCTTTTACTGAAAAAATTCCCCGATAACCGTTTCGCCGGCCTTTACTCTGTCGCCGACCTTTACTTTCAGCTCGCAGTTTATAGGAAGTATCAGATCGACCCTTGATCCGAATTTTATTATACCCAGTTTGTGTCCCTGCTCGACTTCATCTCCGACATCTGCGTAGCAGACAATCCTCTGAGCTACAAGCCCGGCTATCTGTTTAACGGTCACGCGGTTATCTCCTGAAAGTATACCTATCACTGCCTGCTCATTGAACTCGGAAGCTTTATCATTCCAGGCGGCCATGAATTTACCCTTCTTGTAGTTAACATATTCGACTTTCCCTTTTACGGGATACCTGTTGACATGAACATCGAATACGCTCATAAAGATCGAAACGATCTGAGATTCCTCCATTCTGTATTCCTCGTCAAGGTACATTTCCGCCTTGATCACTTTTCCGTCTGCCGGTGATATTATTGCTCTTGAATTCTCTTCTTCCATATCAATGAATCTGTCAGGGTCCCTGAAGAACCAGAAAGAGAACAGGAATACGACTATTGCAAATGCCGCGCAGGCAATTATTACATACAACAGATACTCGTGAAATTTCCACTGCATCAGAACGAGCACCCATGCTCCAAGTGCGACTAGAAGCAGCTTTTTTATCACACTTCCGCTACCTGCGGCCAGTTTATAACTCATTTAATTCTCCTTTTCCCCGTTATTTATATGATTCTAGTGTCATTGTAAGTTTTTTATATTCGCCTTCCCGATACACAACGAACTCGACCTTATCCCCTACCTTGTAGTCCTTTATTTCAAAAAGCGCTTTACCCATGTCGTTAAATGAATTGATCTTAACATTGTCAACGGCTATAATAATGTCCTCCTTCCTGAACCCGGCTCTCTCCGCCGGACTGTTCTTTTGTATCTCAAGAAGCACGACACCTTTAACATCATCTTTGTCTTCGTTGTTCCTTTCTTTAAAGTTCACTGGATTTGTGCCGGATACTTTAGCAAAACCGAAATAGAAATTCCTGTCTATCACGCCTTTATCTATCAGTGTGGAGGCAATACTTCGAACTTTGCTGATCGGTATCGCGAAACCTATGCCTATGCTTCCTCCCGTACCGGCCGAATAAATCATTGTGTTCATGCCTACAACTTCTCCCCTTGCGTTGACAAGCGGGCCGCCGGAGTTTCCCGGATTGATCGAGGCGTCAGTCTGTATCATGCTTTCGTAAAAATGCCTGTCGGTAGTGTTGAACCCGAAATTTATCTTGAGCCCCGACACAACGCCGACAGTTATAAGCGGATTATTTACGTATTCGAACAGTCCGTAAGGATTTCCGAAAGCTATTACCCATTCACCTCTGGAAAGATCCTTGTCGTCACCCATTTTAACGAATTCGTGATCCTTTACATCTATCTTCAGTACTGCAATATCGCTTCTTTCGTCCGAACCGATTATTGCGGCCTCGTATTCTTTTCCTTCGGTCGTTGTTACAATGATCCTCTGACCGTTCTTTATGACGTGGTGGTTGGTAACAAGATAACCGTCAGGCGTGTAAACGAACCCGCTGCCCATACTGGGAACTATCCTGTTAGTATATTGGGGCGGGAAAAAATTCGAGAAGAACGGATCGTTGTCAAAGATCGTCTTTACTTTTTCTTTCTTCTCCTTGAGGACGTTTATACCTACAACTGCAGGGCTGACCTCCTTCACTGCTGTAGTGATCGCGCTTTCCCTGTCCGAATTAATGTCATCGGATACCGTATTGAAATTCATTCCACCTGCAGAGATAATATTTTTGCTCATCATCATAAAAGTGATGATCGCAGTAATAAGAAGACCCGTAAGGATACCGTGTATGAAATATTTGAAACCCTGCATAGCTGAAAATCCTCTGTTTCAGTAAAGGATTAAATATAATGACGCTTAAGCATTTATTCAATAAGAAAATGTTAGAAGTTTATTCGATGTTATCTGTTGATCATTTTTTACTGTCAATATAGTACTGATAACCGCCTTCGCAGATATTTATTCTGCCGTGGTCGACCTCAAAAACGCGGTTGATCAGTTCCTTGAGAAAATATCTGTCGTGACTTACAAGAAGAATAGTTCCTCCGTACCTCTTAAGAGCATCGAGCAGTACATAGCGGGACTTTATATCAAGATGGTTCGTAGGCTCATCTAGAATGAGGCAGTTGTGCGGTGTGGAAAGAAGATGTGAAAGAATCACTCTTGCTTTCTCGCCTCCGGAAAGCAGTTTTATTTTTTTGTAGACCTCATCGTTCCTGAAAAGGAAAGAAGCGAGAAGGTTTCTTACGGAAGGTTCGGTCATCTGAGGCAGTTTTGCCTGAACCGTCTCAAGAACTGTAGAATCCGGATCAAGCTGCTCTAAAGTAAACTGACCGAAATATCCGATAGAGATACTTGGACCTATAACAGCCTCTCCTTCGGTCGCCGGGGTCTGTCCGCTTACTACTTTAAGAAAAGTCGTTTTCCCCGCACCGTTCACACCTACAACGGCTATTCTGTTCTGCCTTTCAACCATAGCGGTCAGGCCGGAAAAAACGGGCTTTTGCTTTCCTTCATAATCCGCCCAGCTCTTACCCAGGTTCTTTATCGAGATCACATCGTTCCCGCCCCGGGGTATCTGAGGAAGTTCAATGCTTATTTCATACTCTTCCGGCACAAGCTCTACCCTTTCGATCTTATCTATTTTTTTTACTCTCGACTGCACCTGCGCGGCATGACTGGCCCTGGCTTTGAACCTGGCTATAAAATCTTCCTCTTTTTTAAGCATGCTCTGCTGACGGGTGAATTCAGCCTCGTTATTTTTTAATAAAACAGCTTTTTCTCTTTCATAAAAATCATAATTGCCGGTGAATGAAGAGATCTTACCGTTCGATATCTCGACTATCTTTCTAACGATGCCGTTCATGAATTCTCTGTCGTGAGTGGTCATCAGAAACGCGCCTTTAAAATTCATGAGCCAGTTCTCAAGCCAGATTATCGTTTCCATGTCGAGATAGTTAGTAGGCTCGTCCATAAGTATAAGATCGGGTTTGACAATAAGCACTTTTGCCAGCGCGATACGCATCTTCCAACCGCCTGAAAAATCTTCTACAGGCTTATTGTGATCTTCAGGTAAAATACCAAGCCCGGTAAGAATCTCCTGCGCCTCAGATTCTATATCATAGCCTCCAATAGTCTCGTATTCCGCCTGGTCATCTCCCATTTTTTCAAGTATACTCATCATTTCATCAGGATCTAGGGAGGTATCTTCAAGTTTTTTGTGGTAAGCGTGTAGTTTTTCCGAAAGCTCTCTAATTCTTTCGTTGCCTGAGACTACTTCATCTAGAGCGGTTCTTCCTGACATTTCATCGACACTCTGTGAAAAATATGCGGTTCTGACATTGTTCTGAATGCTTATCGAACCTTCGTCAGGTTTTAATTCTCCTACTATCAGCCTGAAAAGTGTTGTCTTACCTGTTCCGTTAGCTCCCACGAGCCCAATCTTTTCCCCTTCATAGATTTGAAAATTCGCTCCCTCAAAAAGGGTTACTCCCCCAACGGTCTTTTTTAAGTTCGATACGCTTATCATGCCTTTCCCGTCCATAATTTTTGCCGGCAAATTTAATAAATTATTTTGGTAATTCATAAAGTTTTTATTTAAATTTAGGGCAAAATAAATGGAGACGCTAAAATGGAAAAGGATTTTAAAGCACAAATACTTGAAGGGATACCGGAAAAACTGCCTGCACTTCAGCCTTACGACAAGAAAATAAATCACGCACCGAAGAGGAAGGATATACTTTCCAGACAGGAAAAAAAGCTTGCACTGAAGAACGCTTTAAGATATTTCGATAAAAAACATCATAAAACTCTTGCCCCTGAATTTCTGGATGAGCTGAAGAAATACGGAAGGATATACATGTACCGCTTAATGCCCGAATATAAGATTTCCGCCCGTTCGATCGTTGAATTCCCGCACAAATCCAGGCAGGCAGCAGCTATAATGCTCATGCTTTCCAACAATCTCGATCATGCAGTGGCACAGCATCCTAATGAACTGATCACCTACGGCGGGAACGGAGCGGTCTTTCAGAACTGGGCACAATACAGGCTTACGATGAAATATCTGGCCGAAATGACGGATGAGCAGACCCTTGTCCTTTACTCGGGACACCCGATGGGTATCTATCCTTCTCACAAAGACGCACCGAGGGTGGTTGTGACCAACGGTATGGTGATCCCGAACTATTCAAGCCCTGACCACTGGGAAAAATTTAACGCGCTTGGTGTGAGCCAGTACGGACAGATGACAGCAGGATCTTTCATGTACATCGGTCCTCAGGGTATAGTCCACGGCACTACTATCACTGTGCTCAACGCAGGCAGGAAGATCGGGAAATCGGGACTGGGCGGAAAACTGTTCGTTTCTTCCGGACTGGGCGGAATGAGCGGAGCTCAGGCGAAAGCGGCAGTTATAGCCGGAGCGATCGGTGTCATTGCCGAGATCAATCCCAAAGCTGTTCATACTAGACATACGCAGGGCTGGGTGGACGAGGTATACGAAGATCTTGACAAGCTTCTGAAAAGGATAGAAAAAGCCAGAAAGAAGAAAGAGGCTGTTTCTCTGGCTTATCAGGGGAATATAGTCGATCTCTGGGAGAAATTCGTTAAAGAGGGAATGAAGGTCGAACTCGGATCGGACCAGACATCGCTTCATAATCCGTGGGCCGGCGGTTATTATCCTGCAGGACTTACTTATGAACAATCGAATAAAATGATGGCTGAAGACCCTGACAAATTCAAGAAAAAGGTTCATGAGAGCCTTAAACGGCAGGTCACCGCTATAAATAAATTGACTTCAAAAGGAATGTACTTTTTTGATTACGGTAACGCTTTTCTTCTGGAAGCTTCAAGAGCAGGAGCAGATATAATGAAAAAAGACGGTACTTTTATATATCCTTCTTATGTTCAGGACATCATGGGGCCTATGTGTTTCGATTACGGATTCGGTCCTTTCAGATGGGTGTGCACTTCATCAAAACCTGAAGATCTTGATAAAACCGACATGATCGCATTGAAAGTGCTTGAGAAACTTGCGAAAAAAGCGCCTGCGGAGATAACTCAGCAGATGAAGGATAATATAAGGTGGATAAGAGAAGCTAAGAAAAATAAACTCGTAGTCGGTTCGCAGGCCAGGATCTTGTACGCCGACGCGGAAGGCCGTATCGAAATAGCGAAGGCCTTCAATGCTGCGATCAAAAAAGGTGAAATATCAGCGCCGGTCGTGCTCGGCCGCGACCATCACGATGTTTCAGGCACAGATTCACCGTACAGGGAAACTTCGAACATTTACGACGGATCGCAGTTCACCGCCGATATGGCTATTCAGAATGTGATAGGCGACTCTTTCAGAGGCGCGACCTGGGTCTCGATCCATAACGGCGGGGGCGTCGGCTGGGGCGAGGTCATCAACGGCGGATTCGGAATGGTGCTTGACGGCTCTAAAGACGCGGACAGAAGGCTCAAGTCCATGCTGTTCTGGGATGTCAACAACGGTATCTCAAGACGAAGCTGGGCAAGGAACGAGGGAGCCGTCTTCGCGATAAAACGGGCCATGGAGGCCAATCCTGATCTTAAGGTCACTCTGCCTAATTTCGCTGATGATGAACTTATAGACGGACTTGTTAAGTGAAATTTGATTTCGATAAAGGGATTGACAGAAGAAATACTTCCTGCGTAAAGTGGGATATGAACAGTATTATTTTCGGTAAAGAAGATGTACTGCCTCTATGGGTCGCCGACATGGACTTTGAAGTACCTCCCTGCGTGACCGAAGCAATTTTGAAAAGGGCTTCCCACCCCGCTTACGGCTACACTTTCTATCCCGACAGCCTGTATGAAGCAGTGATGGAATGGGAAGAAAAAAGGCACGGCTGGAAGGTTGAAAAAGAATGGATCGGTTTCGTGTCCGGAATAGTTCCGGGAATAAACTTTGTAATAGACTGCCTGACTGATAAAGGCGACGGGATCCTTATACAGACTCCTGTTTATCCGCCGTTCATTGACAGCGTAAAGGAACAGGACAGGCAACTGAGATGCAGCCCTTTCGTCAGAAACGGAGACAGTTACGATATAGACTTCAACGATCTTGAAGTAAAACTCAAAGGCGCAAAATTTTTTATTATATCTTCTCCGCATAATCCCATGGGAAGGTGCTATTATAAAAATGAGCTCGAAAGGATAGGAGAACTGTGCATTAAGCACAATGTGCTGCTCATCAGTGACGAGATACATCAAGACATAATTTATTCGGAAAAAACTCATACTTGTACAGCTTCTATATCAGACCAGATCGCGGAAAACACGGTCACTTTTATAGCTCCGAGCAAAACTTTCAATATCCCGGGTCTTCAGATGTCGGCCGTTATCATAAAGAACAGTGACATCAGAAATAAATTCTTCCGGCATCTCAGGAATAAACTTCACAACAGTCTCAACATCTTCGGCATCGCTGCCGGGGAAGCGGCTTACAGGCACGGTGCTGAATGGCTCGATGAGCTTCTAATCTACCTTGAAAAGAACAGAGATTTCGCTTTGGAATTTATTCGGAAAGAAATGCCTGCAGTTACGGCAATAAAACCTGACTCAACCTATATGATGTGGCTGGATTTCACAAAACTCGAACTCAGGCATGAAGAACTCGAAGATCTTATGATAAATAAGGCTGAAGTCGGACTTTTCAACGGCAAGCTGTTCGGAGAAGAAGGAAAAGGTCACATGAGGATCAATTTCGCCTGTCCGAGGTCAACGCTTCAGGAAGGGCTGAACAGGATAAAACGTGCGCTCGATCAGCTGAAGTGAGATCATAATTTTGTTCAGGTGATAATAAGCAGGACCAGAAAAGGTATAAGATTAAAGACAATAAAAAATATCTTGAATATCCCTATATAACAGTATATGATGAGATCAAAATTATCTCTTGTCATCTTAGGGAACACCCATTTCTGACTTTTATACACTAGATCCGGAATCGCCATGAAGACCAGAGTCCAGAACACCATAACAGAAACGCTGATAATCGAACACCACATGAAAAATTCTTTTAACATTTGGATATCCATGATAAACCTCCTGTTTTATATAGTAATATACAATTTTTTTTGGGTGAAATCCAGTTTGTTAAACTGTAAATAACCGTCAGTGATATATTGCTATCTTTAATGAATGTAATAAAAAAGGGCGGTAAAAAACCGCCCTTAACTTTAGTACTCCAGAAAGCCTTTCATGGCTTCTTTCATATACCAGTGATCTTCAACTCCTGCGGTCTCCCTTGTGGAATGCATCGCAAGCATCGCGTTACCCGCATCGACAGTCCTTATTCCGAGATTGGAAGCTATCATCGAGCCTATTGTCCCTCCCCCGCGCACATCTGCCCTGTTGACGAACTTCTGATACGGTATTTTCTTTGCCTGACATATCATTTCGAACACTGCGGAAGTTTCGGCTGTCGTAGCATAATTTGTATTTGCGTTTATCTTTATGACAGGCCCTTTGTTCAGAAACACTTTATTGAGACTGTCGAATTTTGCCGCATAGTTGGGATGCATCGCGTGAGCACCGTCTGCGCTCAGGTAGAAAGATACTGATACTGCTCTTTTGTATTTCTGTCTGTCAAAACCGCAGAGCCTTTCGAGTATGTCTTCGGTAAGCGATGATTTTCCGCCGTTTGTAGTGGAAGATCCGACTTCTTCATTGTCGTACAGCGCGGCTATTATTGTAGCATCTGAAGCTGATGTCTCTGTCAGCGCAATTATCGATGCATGGGCCATTGACTTGTTGTCTATGCCCTTATTTGATAGGAACTCATTTTTCTCTCCCCAGACTACGCCTTTCTGAACGGGATAGAGTTCTAGATCGTAATTGACTATATCTTCGGCTTTCAGTTTGAGCTTTTTGGCTATATGGTTTTTGATAAGCTGATCATCGACGGGTTTGTCCGTCAGCCCCATGACCGGAACGAGATGTTCCTGAGGATTAAGGTTATATGCAGTATTTACATCCCTGTTGTAGTGGATCGCCAGCTGAGGTATCATAAGCATCGGCTTTTCAAGATCTACAAGCAATATCTGATATTCTTTACCTTTTCTGACGACGGCTTTACCCGCAAGAGAAAGTTCCCTGTCCGTCCAGCTTGCGAAGATCGGTCCTCCGTAAACCTCGACTGAAAGCTGAATGTATCCTTCTTTGACAATTACCGAAGAAGGTTTGAGCTTGAGCGACGGTGAATCGGTATGAGATCCGATGATCCTGAACCCTGATATCTCCGGAGATTTTTTGCCCATGACACCTGCAATAAGCGCAGACTCGTGCCTGATCAGGTAAAATCTATCACCCTTTTTTAAGTTCCATGCGTCTTTTTCATAAACTCTTTTAAACCCTTTTGCTTTGAGCATGTTTTCTGCCTGTATCACGCAGTGTGATGCAGTTTGTGAAGCATCAATGAAAGAGTTCAGTTCTTTCGCGAATTTTTCCGTATCTTTTTTACTCATGACTTTTCCAGATTTATTTTAACATTAACATTTTTCCTGACATACTGCCTGAAGCATTTCTGAGGATGTAATAATAAACTCCGGACGAAAGGCCCTCTCCGTTAAACTCCACCTTATGCCTGCCCGGAGCATATTTTTCTGAAGCGTATTCCTTTACTATATTTCCTTTATGATCGTAAACAGAAAGCGAAAGCTCCGTTTCTTTATCCACATTATAGATGATCTCCGTTGACGGATTGAACGGGTTCGGGTAATTCTGCTCAAGCGTTATCCCTTCAGGTATCGGATCATCATCATTAATTCCCACGCATGTCAGAAGCTGAACATTGACTTCAGTTGCCTCTTTGAACACGCCGGTGTCGTCCGTTACGGTTATGTTCTCTATTGTCTGCGGAAAATAATCATCCGCCGAAACTGTTATAGTGTATGTGCCGGGTTTGAGCAGTCTGTAATAGTCACCGAGGTCCGGATCAGTAAAATACTGTTTGTCTATACCTTCGATCTCTATCGTTGCGTTCAGAGGTTCGCCCGTTGCCGCGTCCGTAACTGTTCCGTAAATACCTTTGTGAACTGCCGAAATATACCAGAACATCGACTCTCTGTTGTCGGCCCAGAATCCCGGTATAGCGGAATAACTCGGCCATTTTGTGCTGCTTATCTCAAGCGTTGTCTCGATAACGTTGTGATACCTGTAATTCCAGTCCTGCATACCGCCGTCGATCGTGTACCATGCGCATCCGTTGGTAATTCCGTCAGTAAAATATGGGCTTGCGAACATCGGAGGGTTCCTTTTTGAATAATTGTACGCCAACCATGTTACATGCGGATCGTCGGGACACGCCGCATAACCATAATTAGGCACTCCAAAATCCTTGTCGTAAAGGTAGTTTGCCACCAGCGCACCGCCGTGATAATTTGTAGAAAGGATAAAATTATGCTGGGATGTAAAATTGATCATCGCCTGTATCTCCGGCAGGATCCTTGAGTTAACAGAGTCGTCTTCGTAATAAGTGCCTTCCGGGAAATTCCTGTTCAGGTCGTAGCCGCTGGCATTATACCTTGTGCTATTGGCCATTCCGTCGGGATTCATTAAAGGCATCACATAAAGCTCGGTGTTATCAACTATGAACTTCATGGTATCATTTTCCGCCGCATAACCTTTGAGTATATTCTCTATGAAGAACATCTCCATCTCCATACCTGTAACCTCGTCCCCGTGCATAGTGGAAATAAATTTTACTTCGGGTTCCGCTTCCTCGACATCAATATTATCGGTGATCTTAAGCACCCACAGCGGTCTCCCCTGCACAGATGTGCCTATCTGAAGCCTTTTACAAATAGAAGGATATCTGTTCTGCCAGATCAGCATCGAGTCTCCGATAGCCTCATTATATCTGTATCCGGCTTTTGTAATTTCAAGCGGTGTCCACTTTGCCGGCAACCCCTTATCAGATATCATGCTGAACTGCTCTTCAGTCACATAGACCGTGACTTTACCGTCAGTCAGGCTCCCGTTCTGTCCGAAGCTCGTCCTGTCAATATCTATATTGTTCGCTATAAGGAACTTTAGATCGTCATTCGTACTGACTTTGACTTCAGCATACTGATATTCAGGTACATATCCGTAAATCAGCGAGGAAAAAATGATAATTGTTATCAATGCGGTTCTTTTCATAATGTGCTCCTTACAACTGCCTCAGTGAATCCACGAAGGCGGTTTTGGAATTTGTTTTATTATCCCGTTCCTTGATGGTCCTTGCGGGCGCTCCTGCCGCCACCATATCCGCGGGCACGTCCTGCGTAACGACCGCTCCGGCCGCGATCACGGCTCTGTCTCCGATCTGCACGCCTTCAAGCACGACCGCGTTGGCTCCTATCATGACATCGTCGCCGATGACGACAGGCTTTGCGGAAGGCGGTTCGATAACGCCTGCAAGAACGGCTCCGGCACCGATATGACAGTGCTTGCCTACAATAACTCTTCCGCCTATAACGACATTCATGTCAAGAAGAGTTCCGTCGCCGATGACCGCTCCGAGATTTATCACTGCTCCCATCATGATGACGCAGTTATTGCCAATCTCCGCGGTCTCCCTTATGTACGCCCCGGGTTCGATCCTGCAGTTGAGAGCTTTAATGTCCAGCATGGGTATGGCTGAATTTCTTCTGTCCGATTTTATGTAATGATCCTTTATCTTATCCCTGTTCGAGTCAAGTATATTTTCAACAGCTTTCCAGTCACCGAAGACCGTGCCGAATTCATCATTGCCGAAATATCTGACGCCTTCAAAATTAATTCCTTTAAGATCTCCCTTAATGAAAGCCTCGACCGGAGTTACTTTTTTTGAATTGCTGATCATATCTATAAGTGCCTGAGTGTCCATAATAAAACCTTATAAAGTTACATTTATAATATCCGCTTTTTTATCAGTTTATGCAATGATTTTTCTTCTCCGCTCATTTCGTAAAAAATGCTGCTTTTTCAAATGACGCTGTTATATCTACCTGCTCTACATGCACCCCGTCGAAATGTCTGACAGGAATGCATGTGAAATTTATTATCGACCTGATTCCCGCTGAAACCATCTTCTCGGCTATTTCTTCCGTTGCGCTCTCATTTGTGCTTATTACACCTATTTTCACTTTCCTTTCTCTGATCACTGAGGCCAGATCATCTGTGTGATAGCATTTTGTACCTCCAATGTCCCTTCCTATCTTTTTCGGATCGGTGTCAAAAGCGGCAACGAGGCATAATTTTGCCTGCCTGTTCTTAAAGAAAGTTAAAAGAGCTCGTCCAAGGTTTCCTGCTCCAACAATAACTACATTCTCTCTGAAGTCCGGGTCCAGAAAATCTGAAATATGTTTTATGAGGAGCTTAATGTTGTAGCCTTTTTTTGATGATCCTGCATATCCTACAGACATCAGATCTCTTCTGACCTGAGCCGCGTTCGAATTGGCTATTTTGGCCAGGTCGTGCGAGAAAATAAAATCACTGCTTTTCTGCTCTACATAAAGCCTTCTTCTGTAAAGGCTTAACCTCTCTATCTTTTTCTCTGATATTTTAATTACCATGAACTTACCGTACTTATTTTATTTCGATTTTATAAGGAAGCATCATCAGTACTTTTTCATCGGAAGACAGCAGCTGGTATAAGTCGCTGCCGCGTAGTTTCTCAAGCGCTTCAATGTCTAGTTTGTCCGCAAATATTTTAAGCAGGTTATCGCTGAATGAGAATTCGCTGTGCTTCGTGAACTCTTTTACGGAATTGCCGTGCTCAAGATCCACATCTGCCTTTTTAGCTGCGTAATTCAGCGCGTCGTTCAGGTCACCAATCTCGTCTATAAGACCAAGTTCCAGAGCATCCTCTCCCGCCCATACTCTTCCTTCCGCTATTTTATCGATATCCTCAAAAGATTTCTTTCTTGCTTCAGCGACTTTTTCGACGAAACCTTTGTAGAATCCGTCTATGTGCATCTGAAGGAAATCGGTCTCGTCTTTGTTCAGGTCCTTGAACATTGACTGAACTGCGAACTTGTTCTTTTTTATCTTCTGAGTGTTGATCCCGAGCATTGTTGAGAGGCTGTCGACGGACGGTATCAGCGCGAAGACCCCGATCGAACCGGTAAGAGTGGTCTTGTCGGCAAATATCCTGTCTCCGTAACAGGATATCCAGTATCCGCCTGAAGCTGCCATGCTCCCCATGGAAATGATCACAGGTTTTTTATCCTCTTCCTGAGCCAGCTTGAGCTCGGTCAGGATCAGATCTGACGCAAGTCCGCTTCCGCCGCCCGAATCGACCCTGAAAACGATTCCTTTTACATTTGGATCTTTTCTTGCTTTCCTGATAAGCTCTACGGTCGTATCGCTTCCCATTCTGTCGCCTGAAAGCAGCCCCCCTCCCGAGCTTTTACCGGTCATTATCGAACCTGTGGCGTAAACGATAGCTATCTGCCTGTCAAAAACACCGTCCCACTGCGGGCTTTCTTCTTTAAAAGTAAAATATTCCTTTGAGCTGACTATGCGCGGTTTATCATTAAGCTCTTTTCTTACAGCTTTCTTGAGTTTGTTCTCTATTATGAGTTCATCAACAAGTTTATTATCCAGCGCTGACTTGCCGGTATAGTAAGGTATTGTGTTCATAAGACCGTTCAGACCACCAACAGTCATATTCCTTCCCGATGCGATCGAAGCTTTAAAATGGTCGTCAAGCCTTGTAAGGAAAGTATCCATCTGCTCAAGGTTTGCTTCGCTGGCATATTCCTGAGTGAAAGGCTCTACCGCACTTTTGAACTTGCCGTGTCTTATAGCCTGCATTTTTACGCCCAGTTTGTCCAGAATGCCCTTGAAAAACATCAACTCGGCTCCGAGTCCCTGAAGCTCAAGATCGCCTTCCGGGTACATGTAGATCTTATCCGATACTGAAAGCAGATAATAACTTGACTGAGAAGCTGAAACGAAATAAGAATATATCTTTTTTCCTGAAGCTTTAAAATCCTGGAGCGCATTCCGAAGCTCTTCCCTGTTGGAAAAGGTCATCGTATAATCTTTGCTTTTGATCAGGATCCCGGCGACTGTTTTGTCGTCTTTCAGGCTGTTGATCTGAGTAATCAGCCCCCTAGCACTTTTACCGCCGTTACCGAAAATGTTCGTAAGGAATCCTTTAGGAACTTCTTCCTTATATTCACCTTCAAGCTCAATTTCAACTATCTTCGTGTTCTTCCTGCTGAAAAGGGCTGGAGGATTTATATTCCCGATCCCGAAGTAATTTATATAGCTGTTTCCGTCATCATACTGAAATGCCCTTGTGCCAAAATTCATTTTTCCTAATGAAAGAGATATTCCCGCTTCATAAACAGGATCGAAATCTTCATTGTTGAGCTGAGCAGTATAACCTGCGCTTAAGTTAAGTCCGTCAATAATTTCGGTAGAGATACCTGCAGTATAAAAAGAATCACTTATTTTATCCCTGACAAAGAACAAGTCTCCTTCGAGAGTAAGTGTATTGTTCCCGAACGGCCTGAGAGCAAGCCCTGCAGTAGTGTATATTTCACCCTTGTTAGTTTCAAATATATTCTGAACATTGGCTGCAAGAGAAAAATATTTAAGCGGCCTAATTGTGATCGACATATCGTATTCAGGATCAAGAACGCTCCCGGAAAACCATCTGAGAGAACTGCCTGTGTAATATCCCGGAATGATTTCCGAACCTGAAGCAAAAGTGTAATATTCCATATCATCCGTTTTATAGTAGGAAAAACCCAGAGTTCCCAGATTCAGACCGATACCTTGCCCTATCTGCTCATCACCATCCGTTTCATCGAAAGTAAATATCCTGCCGCACGGTTCATACCCCAAAAGTGAAGGATTAAGGAACATTTTAAGGCCTGAATTCTCCGATGCTATTCCCCTGAAACCCAGTTTCTGGCTGAAAGACAGCGCGAAGATTAAAAGTAATGATGCCGTAAATAACTTTTTCATTTATATATCTCCGTTAGTAATTATTTTTACAGTTGAACCGTTCTCAAGTGAAATTGTTCTTTTATTTAACCCTGTTTCGTAAATATCCCCGTCGAGTTCTATATCATGATTTTCAGGCAGATCAAACTTAAATCCGTTTCTTTCCATAGTTTTATATTCTTTTATACCGGTGAAAGCTTTCAGAGTATCAGTCAGGCCTGTAATAAAGTTTGCTCCCTCGATATAGAAAAATTTCAAACCTTTGTCTGAATTGTTTGCCTTTAAAAATCTGAACTTGGACATATATACTTTAGTGTTGATGAAAAATCCCGCGAAAAGATCCATTTTCCTATCCTCGAGTTCGATCCTGCAGGGTTTATAAGACGGCATCAGTCTCGCGCTGTCATAAAAATAACCGGCGATAGAATTGGTCTTTCTATTCTTCAGAACGAATGAACTAAAACCTATGCTGCAGTTGAAAAACACCTTCGAACCGTTTAGGACTCCGTAACTTATATGCTCAGTTTTTCTGTTCTTCAACACTTTTAAAGCACCGCTAACAGATTTCGGCAGCTTGAGAGATCCGACCATATTATTCCCTGTCCCAAGAGGTATTATTCCAAGGACCGTACGCTCCTGCAGAGAATTATCGTGAATGAACTGAAGGCACGCGTTAACCGTCCCGTCACCGCCGGCGGCTGCGATAATATCACCCGTTCTTATCTCGCCGGGATCGATATCAGCTGACACACTGTTTCCGTAAATTACTGTCTCTCTCAGCGTGTACTCAGAGAATTCATTCTGCGCTGCTCTTTCGAGTGAAGATATTCTTTTCGAAGAATACGCACCGGAATATTTATTATAAACTAGATATAGCATAAGGTTGAAATATAAACATTATTTTGATTTTAAGAAATAAAAAAAGGGAAGTCTCCTTCCCTTTTTGAATCCTGAAGAAACAAGATTATTTCTTTTTAGAA
>DAIMKZ010000029.1:0-25020 GCA_036721445.1 Candidatus Delongbacteria bacterium | reverse complement strand
ACGCTGTCCGGAGTAACAAACCGCCCTACTCCCGCATCAACTCCTGTTACCGCGGGAAAGAACTGCGCAAAGGCTATAAAGAATATTCCGAGAGAGACGTTCCTGTTGCCTGAGAAATTGATCTGATCAAGCCCCCTGAACAGCTGCTTTCCTTCGAATTCAAAAGAAAATGCGGGGCAGAGAAGAATTGCGAGAATGCTTGCACCCAGAACGAAAAGAATGAAAGTCTGAACTTTTAATGTAAAATCCGCTCCGAACATAACTACCGTGAAGAATACTAAGAATATTATGCTCGAAAGTATCTGCTTCTGGAAAAGTATATCTTCGGGTGCCGTACCTGAAAGAAAGGATATTTTCTGAAGGATAGGATTAAGTACAGGATAGAGCGGTTCGGCGAAACCTATGGAATAAAAGCCTATCGATGCGGCCTGAGCAACGAAAAGCTGTACACCTATAGCGCCTCCCATCGCGCTGCCGAGAGATCTTTTTATTAGCGCGTACATCCCGCCGCCGCCGATTGTGTTCAGGTTCGTGGCTATATCCGAGATGGAGAACATTGTGGCGAAAGTTACGGTATGCGCAAGAACTACTATCATGAGCATTCTTACAAGGCCCAGGTCGGCCGTCAGGACGGGAAGAAGCAAAAAAAGCACCGTACCTAATATACCTTCAGTCGAAGGTACGAACACACCTCTGAAAGTCCCGAATTTGATCGGGCCGGTATTTTTCGTATCTGTCAAATCGTTCTCCGAAAACAACGTATCAATTTAACATATCATCTTTGAGTAATATAACATAATAGACTTTTCAGCGCAATCAGTATTTCTTCTTTCCCTTCCATTTTGAAGCGAGCCTGTCTTTGATCTGCTTCTCCAGACCCTCCTCTGTGGGGAAATAGAACTGACTGCCTTTGAGCGGCTCTGGAAGATAGTCCTCCGCAACGAAATGACCGTCAAAATCGTGAGGATATTTATATTCTTTTCCGAAACCGAACTCCTTCATCATCTTTGTAGGCGCGTTACGGAGGTGGAGAGGTACTTCAGCAGTATCACCTTCTTTTTCCACCGCCTCGGAGGCTTTGTTCAGCGCCATGTAAGAGGCGTTGGACTTAGGCTGAGAGGCGAGATAGGTAGTAGCCTGAGCGAGGATTATCCTGGCTTCAGGCATGCCGATCACATGGACGGCATCGAAGCAGGCCTGCGCCATGACGAGCCCGTTGGGCGAGGCGTTGCCGACGTCTTCGGATGCGAAGACGATCAGGCGGCGCGCGATGAATTCCGGCTTTTCGCCTGAGTCGAGCATCCGCGCGAGGTAATACACGGCGGCGTCGGGATCGGAGCCCCTGAGGCTCTTAATGAAAGCGCTGATTATATCGTAATGGTAATCACCCGATTTGTCGTATTTTTTTCTGCTGTCGGAAAGCGCTTTCTTAAGCTCCGCCTGTCCTATCCTTACATCCTTTTCCCGGCCGGACAGCTCTACGGCAAGCTCAAGCGTGTTGAGCATCTTCCGGGCGTCCCCTCCGCCGGACTCGACGAGGATCTTTTTCGCGTCATCCGCGATTACAACTCCTGCGGCTGATAGTACGGGGTCGGAATTGAGCGCTTTGTCGAGAATTTTGCCCAGCGCTTCTTCGCTGAGCAGATTGAGTTTGAGTACTTTGCTTCTTGACAATAGCGCTGAATTGACCTCGAACGACGGGTTCTCCGTCGTCGCTCCGATCAGCCGGATGATCCCTTTCTCGACCGAGTCGAGAAGCGCGTCCTGCTGAGCCTTGTTGTATCTGTGGATCTCATCGATGAACAGCACGGACCCGCGGCCTTTGCGGGCAGCTGCAGCCGACTTCGCTATGATCTCGCGGAGGTCTTTAACTCCGGAGCTCACCGCGCTTATCTGGTAGAACGCGGACCCTGTTTCCGATGCGATTATCTTGGCAAGCGTCGTTTTCCCGCTGCCCGGCGGACCCCACAGAATAATTGAATAGACGGTTTTATTTTTTATCATCCCGTCGATTATTCTGCCTTCCCCGGTCAGGTGCTCCTGCCCGACCACATCCGAGATGTGCTTTGCCCTGATCCGCTCTGCGAGCGGCACGAGCTCAGGCGCTATATCTTTCTTATTTTCTGTATCTTCAAAAAGTTCATTCATCTGTCCACTACCGCATTTTTCAAGGAAAATAAGCTTTTTGAGCCGTTTTTTCAACTAAATAAAAAGGCCGGCCCTTTTCTGAGGAGTAAGTGTGAAGTGTTATCTATTTGAAGCTTTCCCTTAACTCACTGCTCTGCAGTAAGGAACGTGATCTTCCGAAATGGAGTTTGATTAGAAGCATCATCAGACACATTCCGAAACTCCAAGTCCCCAAAACGCATTACTGCAAGGAGGAGTGTGATATCCCGCAGCCGAGTTTGCATGACGCAAATGACGCAAGGGGATCACGCTCCGACGCCGCAGTCATGCGTTTTTACATCATGTCCATGCCGCCCATGCCGCCCATACCTCCGCCCGGCATCATAGGAGCAGCCTTCTCCTTCTCCGGTTTCTCAGCCACAACACATTCGGTTGTCAGAAGAAGAGAAGCTATCGAAGCAGCATTTTCAAGCGCTGTATAAGTAACTTTTGTCGGATCTATTACACCTGCTTCGACCAGGTCTTCGTATATTTCAGTCTTTGCGTTGAAACCGTATGCGAAATTCTTGTTCGAGATCACTTTGTTCAGAACTACCGCACCTTCTATTCCCGCATTCTCGACTATCTGCCTTAACGGTTCCTCGAGTGCTTTTTTAAGTATGCTGACACCTACTTTTTCTTCGCCGGCGACTTTAACTTTGTCGAGCACGGATATAGCTCTTACAAGAGCAACTCCGCCGCCGGGAACTATCCCGTCCTCGATCGCTGCTCTTGTTGCGTGAAGCGCGTCGTCAACTCTGTCTTTTATCTCTTTCATCTCGACTTCAGATGCGGCTCCGACCTTTATTACGGCTACTCCGCCCGCGAGCTTGGCAAGTCTTTCGTTGAGTTTTTCTTTGTCGTAATCGGATGTAGTGACCTCGATCTGTTTTTTGATGCTGTCGATCCTGTTCTGGATGTCTTTTTTCTTGCCCAGCCCGTCAACGATCTTGGTGTTCTCTTTATCAATAATAACGGTCTTTGCGCTTCCGAGCATTTCGAGTTCAGCGTTCTCAAGTTTCATTCCGAGCTCTTCGGTGATCAGCTCTCCGCCTGTTAAGATGGCGATATCTTTCAGCATTTCTTTTCTTCTGTCGCCGAAACCGGGAGCCTTTACGGCCGCTATCTTTAATGATCCTCTCAGCTTGTTGACAACGAGGGTGGCCAGCGCTTCGCCTTCGATATCTTCAGCCACGATGATCAGTCCTTTACCTGTCTGAGCTACTTTCTCCAGAATCGGAACCATTTCTTTTATCGTAGAGATCTTTTTGTCGTAAAGAAGGATGTAGGGATTTTCCATCCTTACTTCCATTGCTTCGGCATCGTTGATAAAATAAGGTGATAAATACCCTCTGTCGAACTGCATACCCTGAACTACTTCGAGCGTGCTTTCCATTGATTTTGCCTCTTCGACGGTGATTACGCCTGTCGTTCCAACGGCTTTCATCGCGTCGGCTATCATTTTACCTACACTTTCGTCGTTGTTCGCGCTGATCGATGCCACATTGGATATTTCTTTAAAATCGTTACTTACTTTTTTTGTTTTCGACATAAGGAATTTTTTAACTTCGGCCACGCCTTTGTCAATTCCCTTTTTGATGTCCATCGGGTTAGCGCCGGCTGTCACGTTCTTGAGTCCTTCAGCTATAATGGCCTGAGCTATTACAGTTGCGGTAGTGGTACCGTCACCTGCTTTATCTGAAGTTCTTGAAGCCACGTCCTTGATCATTTCAGCTCCGATCTTCTGGATAGGAATATCAAGTTCTATCTCTTTTGCGACTGTAACCCCGTCTTTTGTTATAACGGGAGCACCGTATTTTTTCTCAAGAACAACGTTCCTTCCTTTTGGTCCGAGCGTAACTTTCACCGCGTTGGCGAGTATGTCAACACCTTTTTTAAGCTCGGTACGGGCTTCTATCCCGTATTCGATCATTTTTGCCATTTTAAGTTTCTCCTTATGATTAAATTATTTTACGATCGCAAGTACATCTTCGAATTTCAGTATGAGGTATTTCACTTCGCTGATAGTGACTTCAGTTCCCGAATATTTGGGATAGATCACCTTGTCGCCGACTTTGATCTCTTTTTTCATATCTTCGTCGTTACCTACCGCTACGACTTTGCCCATCTGCGGTTTTTCTTTTGATGAAGTATCGGGTAGTATGATCCCGCCTTTTGTTTTGTTCTCTGTTTCTTCGATGATCTCGAGAACGACCCTGTCCTTGATAGGTTTAAGATTTACTGCCATTTTATTCTCCTTTCGGTTAATTTTTTGTTTGCTTACATGTATTGCAACTATAATGCCAACTCGACATCAGTGCGTAAAAAAAGGGGCCGGTCATACCTGCTGCCCCTAACCTGTCATATTATGTCAGGACAGTGTCAAACCCTGCCCAGTTTCCATCTGCTTATACCTCTGAAGAACATCATTACAGAGAAGGGTACCAGAAAGTCTGATTCCATTAACCTGTTCGCATTAGAAAGTATCAGCCAGGCTTTATCAAATTCGTTCTTCCTATAATATTTCAGAAATATAGCCATCAGATGCTTAGAAAATTCTCTGAATCTTTTGTCGTTCATTATTAAAAGTACTGCATTTTTATAGTATTCTGTCCCTTCTTCAGTATGGAACCAGTTTTCCTGAGATGCAGGTTCTCCGAGTTCTTTTATGATTCCGTCTGTCTCATCGTCCGTGAAAGCGAACTCCGAGAATTCTTCAGTGCTGAAGAAATTAAAACTGTCGGCCATGAATTTATCAGGATCCTTATCGTATTCCTGACCAACCGCGGCGTGAGCGTTCATGAGATCCATCGATGCTTCCATTATGCTTTTCTGCATGGCCGGGCTGCCGAAGTACGATCCCGCCGTTGCGCTTTCCTTTTCCTGCTTTTTCTGAGCGAATTCTGCCGAGGTCTGATAGAAAACGCATTCCGCGCAGTCTTCGTTCCTTATAGTAGCGCAGCAGACGGGACAGATCAGAGCGCCGTCTTTCTTCAGACATTTTCTCTTTCCCGGTTTAGCGCTGCAGTTCACACATTTTTCTTTTGCCATATCTTCATCCTGAGTTTACTTTTTTCAAGAACGCGGTAATGATATAAAATTATTCGGGTTAAATCAAAGGTTTTTTACCAAATAAAAAAGGAACCTTTTTTCGGGTCCCTTTTTCGTTGAGGAGTGAGTGTATGAGGGGTACTTTTAGAATTTGTGACCGAATTTGAAGATGCCTTTTCTGAAATCGTATGTAACTTGTGTTTTTATCATCTCTTTCAGGTCTTCTGATTTCTTTGTTTTATCTATCTTCATTTTATGCTCCTTTTTTTAATGTTTATTTCAATTACACAGGTAAATTACCATATATAATTAACATTCAAAACAAAAGTCCGACGAAATGCAGAAACGGGGGTGTGAAAGGGAAGGTTTAATAAACTTCTTCGTGAGTTCCGATATCGACTGGTATGATCCTGTCGTCAATAACTATAAATTCAATGCTGATCCTGTAAGCCGTATTGATCGATACAGAGTACAGTTCAGACAATCTGCCGGCAAGCTTGTGCAGTCTCAGCGAGGGATGATACGGATTAAGTTCGAGAAGTTTCAAAGTTTTTTCGTACTGACCGGTCAGCTCCGGATGCCTTTTAACGAACTTCTCTTCCCTTTTTTTATACGGTTCGGTGTAAATGATCTTAGCCACGCGTTATCCTCTTCATGTGTTCTTCGACGGATTCAATAGTGAAATCACCTTCGTCCACAGCCTTCCTCGTTTCCGCCAGCGCAGCCAGAAGTTCATATTCGCGCAGTTCATTGTATTTCTCGACCGGGATGATTACGAACTTCGTTTCTCCCCTCACAGACACGCCGACCTCTCCGTATTTGGCGATCTCTTCTCTCACCATCGTTACGCCTTTGGTCTTAAGATCGTTCGCCGATATAGTTTTATACATAAAATAGCCCTCTTAACCGTTCTATTAAAAGTACTATTAATAACACTGTTTGTCAAGTTCTATTATGTTGTCGCGATGAATTAAACTAAAGATGAATACTCCATCTCAATTTCATCTTTGATCTCTATTCCTCTTTCGCCGTATAATGGGATGGAAGGTTTTAATTTTCTGGATTCTGCTATCGCACCTTCGTGAACTTTGACTATGCTGAAATTGCGTTTTTTATAGAACTCGATTGCATTTTTATTGTCATTAGTTGTGATCAGCCAAAGTCTTTTTATACCTGACAGTTTTGCAGTTTCAATTACCTTATTAATTAGGAGAGTTCCGATCCCGTTGTTCTCATTGAAACTATTAATTGAGGTTACCTCCATTTCATCACCTCTTATCTTATAACTGATCAACCCGACAGTATTATTTACAGATTTTACTGAAAAACCTTCAACTTCGTAATACCTTATTATATTACCTCTAGTTACAACAAAATCGGCACCCCACTCGGACTCGAAAACATATTTGATATCACTAGCATCTGATTTTATTATTTCAGTCATTACTCCTCCGCCTTCAGCCCCTTAGCAATCAGGTATCCTGTGGCGCGTTCTTTGAGCCTGTAACGGGAGACGAGTTCACGGAACTGCTTCCCGTGGTTGGGATAGATGAGGTGGGCGATCTCGTGGATGATGACCATGTCCGACACCCAGCGGGGGAAGTCGGCGAGCTTGGGATTGATGATGATCTCACGCCTTGTGAAAAAGCACTTGCCCCAGCTGCGTTTGAGCCTGTTCGAGTAGGTTATGCTGAAATTTGGAGCTTTGGGGATAAATCTGTCCCTTAACATTTCGGCTCTCTTCTGAAGGTCCGTCTCCTCATTCGCCGCGGGAACTTTATTCCTGAACTTCTTAATCGCTTTACTGACAAAATCTATGATAAAAGCATCGTCCGCATGGTACGGCGCCATGACCTTCACGGAGCTGTCCCCGGTTAATTTAGCCTGTATCGACTTCCTTCTGGCCTTCGACCTGACTATTTCTATCTCGAAACCGTCTATGTTCAATTAATACTGGCTCTTCTTGATCTTGTTCTCCCAGTTCGGGTCGTTCTTCTCTCCGGGATAATCCGAGTGGATCAGCTTGAAATCCCCCAGACCGTGCGCGTCAGCGAACACGAAAGTGTAACCGCCCGTAAAATAGCTCCATATCTCGTGGTCCTGTGTTTCCGTGCTGTAAGTCTCGATATCCCTTTTGTTCGGAGGGCCGAATTTAAGATATACTCTGCCCCTGTCCGTTTTATATCCCTGAGTGTTCTTTGAGGAGAATTCAGTCTCGATCTTAGCCAGCAGAGCCTTGAAATTAGCCCTCGCGTTCTCCTGCTTTGACTCCTGCTCCGTCCAGTATTTCTTTAAAAACTCCCTCTTTCCCGAAACGATCAGCCCCGAATACCTGTTCTGCTCAGTGTTGTCCAGGATCGAATATACCTGCTCGAACTCCGTATTTATCTCATCGTCCTTCATGATATCAAGTTCGATAGAGTCCCTCTGCATCGTCGAAATATTATCTGGCATCCTGTACCTTTCTTTCACGAAATCGATCTTTCTGTACATATAGAAATTGTTCCTTCCCTCTATACTGATGCCTGTGCGTTTGTTTTTTACGGAAAGAATAAAATCATATGAACCTGTCTTTAACACCGGAACGGGGATCCTGTCCGCGAGAACGAGAGATCTGCCCGGTGATGTTTTCTTTGAACTCTCGCCCTTTTTTGATTCGCCTGTCTCTGAAGAAGAAATTTCCCAGTTGTATTCGACCTCATCACCGGGAAGAAGTCCGTAAACTTCCGAGTAATAATAAATGAACGGCCTTGAGGTGCCGAATATCTTGCTCGGATTTGGAAGTATGATGACACCCTGCCTGAAGAATTCCGATTTTTCATCAGGATCTTCCGTAATTATCCTTGAAGCCAGCTGGATCGTGGAAAGCGAGAACTTTTCTTCGAACGAGGCCACCATGAACATTTTTGATTCCTGAGGAACTTCGAGTCTGTCGATAATTTTTCCCGTATTAATGTCCTCCACTTCGATCACGAGCCTGTAATATCCCGGAGGAAGCTCGAGTTTTGAAAGTACAGGTATCTCGGCCCCCGAATACTTGTCCGCCTCGGATGCGATCTTATACTTCTGCTTCCACATATCCTGAGTTACCAGCTTTTCACCGTCATAGATAAATACTTTCATAGAGAATAGGCTCGTCATTTCTTTGTCGAAGTCGAGATAGGCTATAGGTATCGAAATATAAATGTCCGTTCTCGTTTTGGAATCGTCGAAAGTGCGGAAACACGAATAATCCACGTAGAAAAAGTCTTTTGCGAAGACCGATGCGCTGAGTATAATCATTAAAATACCGGTTCTTACCTTCATCTCAATATTCTCCTTGCCCCTGCATAACGGGAGCTGTAATAATCAATTTTCAGATCGCTTTTTGTGACCCCTAGTTTTGTTGATGCGTGAATAAAAGTATTTTTTCCTGTATAGATTCCGACATGAGATATTCCGTTGCCGTAAATGTTGAAAAATACCAGGTCCCCGTATTTCAGTTCCGCTCTTTTTACAGGGCTTCCTTTACCGAACTGCGACTGTGAGGTTCGGGGCAGTTCTACGCCGTAAACTTCTCTGTACGCCCTTCTGACGAACCCGCTGCAGTCGAAATAGTCCGGGCCTTCGGCTCCCATTCTGTGAGGAGCGTTCTCGTATTTTTCATAAAATCCCTCAAGATCGCCTTTGAAAGAGCCGCTTACCGAGGGTTGATCATCTCTCACTCCTGAAGATGACGAGCACGACATGAAGAGCAGCGCGACGGAAAACAGTAATATAATTAATAATTTCTTCATTTTTTCTTCAAAACATGTTTTAACAATCCCGCAGTTGAGCTGTCGTGCTCCGCGGCAGGCTTTTTCTCTTTCAGCTCCTTCAGTATCTTCGAGGCAAGTTCTTTTCCAAGCTCAACACCCCACTGATCGAAGCTGAATATGTTCCAGATCACGCCCTGAACGAAAGTCTTGTGCTCATACATTGCTATAAGCCTGCCGAGTGCGCCCGGCGTGAGTTTATCATATACTATCGAATTCGTCGGGCGGTTCCCTGCAAATATCTTGTGAGGATAAAGCTTTCTGATCTCAGGTCCGCTCAGTCCGGCTTTTTCGAGCTGAGAGATCACCTCTTCTTTGGTTTTGCCGTTCATAAGCGCTTCTGTCTGAGCAAGGAAGTTCGACAGAAGCTTCTCGTGATGGTCACCTGTCTTATTGAGCGGTTTCTTTGCGCACAGAAAGTCGCACGGGATAAGATGCGTTCCCTGATGTATCAGCTGGTAGAACGAGTGCTGCCCGTTCGTGCCCGGTTCTCCTAAGAGTATCTGACCTGTTCTGTAGTTGACATCCGATCCGTCCCGGGCCGTGCTTTTCCCGCTGCTTTCCATTGAAAGCTGCTGGAGAAAAGCGGGGAACCTGTGGAGATACTGGTCGTAGGGCAGCACCATTTCGCAGGGCGCTCCGAAAAAGTCGGCGTACCAGATCCCGAGAAGGCCGAGCATGACAGGCATGTTCTTCTCAAAAGGTGCTGTGCGGAAATGGATGTCCATGCTCTGCGCGCCCTTTAACAGCTCCTCGAAGCGGTCGTAACCCGCGGCTATCGCCACCGGTAGTCCGATGCCCGACCAGAGCGAATAACGCCCGCCAACGAAGTCCCAGAACTCGAACATGTTCTTTTTATCAATACCGAACTCTACCACTTTTTCCCCGTTGGTCGAAAGGGCGGCGAAATGTTTTCTAATGTGCTTTTTATCCTTCGCTTTCGCTAAAAACCAGTCGCGGGCAGTATTAGCGTTGGTCATGGTCTCCTGTGTTGTGAAGGTCTTCGAGGCTATCAGGAAAAGAGTAGTCTCGGGGTCAAGCCGTTTAAGTGTTTCGGTTATATGCGTGCCGTCAACATTTGACACGAAGTGCAGTTTGGGCCCGTCGGAGTAGAACTTTAAAGCCTCGCAGACCATGTTGGGACCAAGATCGGACCCGCCGATACCGATGTTTACTACATCGGTTATTTTTTTCTCCGTAAATCCTTTATGATCACCATTCCTGACGGCTGACGAAAATACTTTCATTTTTTCTCTTACCGCCCTTATTGCAGGCAGAATCTCATGTCCGTCAACTTTCAGGCTTTTACTCTTAAAATCCCTCAATGCGACATGCAGAACCGCTCTGTTTTCAGTCTCGTTTATCGGATCTCCGTCGAACATGGATGCTATAGCTTTTAAAAGTCCCGCTTCGTCCGCCAGAGCAGTCAGAAGTTTAATTGTGGTCTCATCTATCCTGTTCTTTGAGTAGTCAAGCAGAATATCTTCGAATTTTATGGAGAATTTTTTGAACCTGTCCTTATCCTCAAAAAGAGTTCTCAGATGAACTTCTCTGATCTTTTTGTAGTGCCTCATAAGCTTTTCCCATGCGGCAGTGTGCGTTGGATTTATTTTCTTGAGCATAAGAACATCTCCGGCGTTTGTTATCCGATATGAATTTAACTAAAATATTTTATTACTTCAAGTAATGAATGTTATTTTTTCTTCCAGTTATCCGCCGGGTTCACAGAAAGGTCGAACCAGTCCACCATCGCTTTGAACATTTCCGACACTTCATTACCGGAGTTGTCCATGAAGTATGAAGGCATTCCGAAGAAAGCTGTTTTGAACTGTCCGTTATCATCGGCGTATCTTGAAGCCACCGTTCCGGTTCTGTGAAGCACAGGTCCTGTTTCACTTGTCAAGACATCTTCCCAGTACAGCTTGTGGAACAGCGTATCTGTCCCGTTATATTCGAAGGCAAGACTGTCGTTGTAGTCAGTCACAGGCAGGTCGTAGAGAGATCTGTATCTGTATATTTCCTCGCCTTTTGATATGGAAAAAGAAGGTACGCCCGTGAAAACCGTGCCGTTGTCTTTAAGAGCATACTTGTAGATCATAACTGATCTCTGCCTGTCGAAGAAAGCGTCGTTGACCCTGACGCTGTCGATGTTAAGTCCTGTGAATTCAACATTTACCGGAGAAGTTCCGATATAGTCGTGGTTATCGGAATATTTGTAGTCGGCATTCTGCAGAGCAGGATTCGGAACATTTTCGATATAAGTCGTCTTCTGCTCCGGGAATGTCATTTCCGAGATCCCGAAATAATCTCTGAAAAAGATCTCTGTAGCGCTGCTGAGACCCTGACCATAAACAGTATAACCGTCGAACGCATAAGTGAAAGGTTCTTTATACTGGTGTACCGGAAGCTGATTGGGTGATGTATATGTTTTTCCCATCAGAACTGAAGGTCCCAGAATAAACATTTTTCCGCCTACATCCAGATAACTCGAAAGAAGGGAGTTGTAGCCTGTATACGGAGGCTCTCCGGCGAAGTCCACGCCGTTGATATTACCCCTGTCATCGGAAGCTATGATTACGAGGCGGTACTGGACGACTTCTTCAAGATCAGGTTCGTAAACTGCCCGGTAAACCGCTGTTGAATCTATGATAATATCAGGTGTTTCAGGATCGCTGTCATGATCAGCCCAGATATATTCCCAGTAAACGAATTCGGTGCCTTTCTGGAACCTTTTGATCTTATAGCCGTTGAGCGGATCGGCCGCAACTGTATCCGGCTCAAATCCTGCGTAATCAAGGAGCTCTTCATAAAATTCTCTGACCGCTACAGGATCAGGATTACCCATCACTCTGATGTCTGTAGGCGTTACTTCAGGCGCTATATAAAGTGAAGGATCTGTATCGTCCAGCACAAGGATACCTTTATCGAAGGACGGAGGAAAGACCTCGAAGTTGACAGTAGCGCAGAGATCGGATTCTTCCAGCGCGTCGTCCCGGACAAAGACCTTGAAGGCGTACTGAGCATCGTAATTGTGATCCCATATTTCCTGCGCGAAAGAAACGGTATTACCGGCGCTCCACCCGGCGGAAGATGCTGCAAGAGCTATCATATTGTCGTTCAGATTTACCCTCTCTCTTTCCCACAGCTCCCATCTGAATTCAAGTTCAACTCCGGGTCCGTCGGGATCCTCGCTCCTCCATGAAAAATCGATCGGGTCCCAGGCTGCGGTCTGTTTCGAGAGTATTATTACCGCCGAGTCCGGCCCGACCGTTGTCCATATTCCCGAATTTAATATCTTTAGCTTGTCCGAGTGAACTGACGGAGCTTGGGGAGGTCTGTTCGTCCTGCCGAAAACTCTCGAAACTACAGGCGAAGACGCGCCGTAAGCGTCTTTCGCATACAGGAAGAACTTTGAGAAAACTACCCTTGCCTGAACTGTAATATCTCCGGATGTGTACGCAGTGCTGTCGGTAAAGACCGCGACGCTGTTCAGAGCTGTGACCGGAAATGATACCGGCGCGTAATTGTTCGATGTTGAGCTCCAGAGACCCGATCCGAGAGTATTTACAGCTTCGCTGTCAGCCAGAAGAGTATCAGTCGATATACAGTAATAATATGTCAGATCGGTGGAGTCGTTGCTGTTACCGTACCACTGGACGTCATATACCCCGATCGTTATATCCTCAGGCGGATCATAGATGGAAAGCAGGGGCCATCCCGTCCTGAAAAACCCGTCGCTCTCGTCCGTTTCTTCAGGATCGTCCAGGGATGTCACTCTGACCGAATAGTCGCCTGTTGCAGGTATGTCCTCCGGAATAAACCACAGATATTCTCCAGCGAACTGGTTGAGAGTGTCCGCCTGCAGTGTATCTGCCAGCAGCGTATAAAGCTCTCCCGCTTTAAGAAGTTCGACGCTGACATCGCCGCCGAGATCGTTCTCCCAGCTTATCGTCCTCTGCCCACCCCTGTTCCATACTTCGCCGCCGTTGGGGATCAGAACTCTGATCTTCGGTTCGGGAGGATTTACGGGATTATCGTCGTCCGAGCAGGAAGTGAAGGGAATGAACGTCAGCAGCGCAGCCGAAAGATATATAAACACTTTACTTTTCATTTTTAACTCCTACTTGACCATTAACATTTTTTTCGACATTTCCTTACCGGGCGTTATCAGCTTATAGAAATAGACGCCGCTGTTCAGGTTCTCGGCTTTTAACCGTACCGAATGGAATCCGGCCCTGAGATCTTTTTCAAGCACGGTCATTACCTTCTGACCCGCTACGTTATAGAGTTCTATCTCAGCTCTGCAGTCCTTTTCCAGGGTGAACATTATGCTCGTTTCCGGATTGAACGGGTTGGGATAGTTCTGAAATAGCTCTGTTGTGTAAGGAACAACTTCGCCCTCCGGTTCGGGAGCGATCTTTTTCATATTGGCAGCAACGGAAGAAGACGAAGCCGGGATCCCGTATTTCGGGTATCCGAAGTCCGAAGATAATACCGCGGCGTATGAGATGTTCGCCAGATATTTATTCAGAAGTTTAAGCCTGTATCTGAAAATACTAAGCATATCCCCGTTGTATTCCGCGCTGTCCGGGACTGCAGTATATTCGAAGATCCCCTCTTTAGCGTAGTTCTCGAGAAGTGATCTGTTGTTGCCGTACGGTATGAGCATCCATATTTTGCCGTCCGCTGTTATTATCTGATCAAGAGTGTCCGGATTTCCTGTTTCGACAGGAACGTCGTAGAACTCACTTATATCGGCAACATTCTGATAAATGTAATCAACACGGTCTAATGTCACGAGATCGATAAAATTAGTATAGTCCGAGTTCGGAGACACTTTGACCGTATACGATTCGAAGTCGTTCATCCTGCTGAAAGGGTCCGTAAAATGCTCAGGCCCCGAATACGATTTCATGCCTCCGGGAAGATCGTAAAGCTCGTGGGACTGCCATTCGATAACGACATCGTTCCCGTCGTAATACGCGTTTATCACCGGAGAAGGCGGAGGCGGAGGGCACGAGAAATCGGGGACGCCGTCTCCCTGATCGAGCTTTCCGTTGTTGTATCCGTACCTGACAAAAGTGCCCGTAACCGGATCTTTCATCATATAGCCGTATTCTGCGGTAGTTCCGTATATCCCGACTGCGGTCTCTCTTCCGTACGGAAGCAGTTCATCCTCACTGGAGGCGGAATGCCCGTAAATATCTGTTAGTGCCGAAGAAAATTCCGTCAGCTCCATATCGCCTTCCCCTTCGTCGGGTCCGCTGTAATACGAATCCGTCCACCAGCAGGTCCCGCCGGCAGGATCACCCCAAAATAATCCGTCGGCTCCGACATCCTCGCCGTACCAGCCGTCGCTTTTAGTAACTCCGTTGTAAGTAACCGGTGTGTCATACATCGGGAGATCGTATATCTTCTGAACCCACGCAAGATTGTTCAGAGCATCATACCATCCCTGTTCATATAAAGTCGCGTTCAGTCCGTCGTCCAGGTCAACTACAGTGTCGTCGAAATAATTGGGGTCCTGGTCGGTTGACGTATGGAAATCCTCGCTGACTATAAATGCTACTGTAAGCTTTAGGGAGTCCCCGTGCGCGAACTTCCAGACCGGTTTGTTTGCGACTACTGTATCAGGAACACCGTCAAGATCGCTGTCCGCAGCTACGTTCCCTGTCCTTTCCGAACCGAGAGGTCCGAAAGAAAGCATATATCTGACGTCCGCTCCGTTCGCGATATCGTTTAGCACTTCAATAGTACCGTCCGGGATTTCTCCGAATCCGGGCTGACCGGCTTCTGCGGCTGTTGTCCATCTCTGCCATTTGTCCGCCTGAGGGATAGGAGTTCCGTCATAATGTGTGTCCATACCGAGATATACTTCACGTACCGCAGTAAAACCGTAGTCGAACTCTCCGTTGGTCATGACCATGTATTTACCTCTGTCCCCTATCGGTCTTCCTTCTGTCCTTCCGCCCGAAAGCGGGTCGGTGCCGTAATTTGAGCTGACCGTCAGACTGTCATAATTCGTATCATCGTAACCTTTCTGTTTAACGGAAAGGTCATACTCCCATTCCGAGTGCAGTCCTGTCTGCCATCTCGGTCCCCAGTCCATGCTTTCGTCGTCGGAATTGGCTATATATACATTATATGAAAACTGCATATCAGGATTAGGCGTTCTGAGGACTTTGACCATCGCCACACCGGTTCCGCCGTCTAAAGGCGCTCCGGCCGCCGGTTCTCCGGTCGCCGAATACCATACCGATCCTGTATAGCCTCTCCCGTCATTATCAGCGACCCAGGCGGCATTTAGCTCCACGGTCTTTATCTCTCCGGTAGCCGGATCGATGTAATCGTTCCAGTTCTCCACGAAACCGCAGATATCGTCGGAATGACAGAATGTCCATGTGCCGGAGGTTATTCCGATGTCGCAGTCCATGTAAAGACCCATGAAAAAGTCGTAAATATCCTTATTATCCGCGTTCCTGTTGTAGATCGTGTAATCGGTAATGACGAATTTTTTCGCATAATCATAAGACCATGCGTAGCTTTTCTGGCTGACCTCGATGCCGAGCGGTATATGTTCCCGTTTGTCGTAATCGTCAATTCCCGTATAGATTCTTGCCACATATTTATCAGTGTAATTTATATTGAACTGCTCCTCTGCGGATGCGGAAGGATCGTAAACCTCCTCGAAAAGGCAGTTCATCCTCCCCGGAACATTTGATGTCTCGGTTATATTTCCGAGAACAGTACCGTCCGGATCGTATTCGAAAGCCGTAGGCGAGCACTCTTTTGGCATATCGTCCGGTCCTGCCACTCCTGTCCAGCCTTCATAAGCGGTCGTCACGAGCGGACCCTGGAAAACAGTCGCGTCAGTTCCGCCGATGTTGACTGAAGCCGAATCGAGATATCCCCCAAGCATCAGACCGCCTGCGAACAGATATGAAATCCCCGAACCGCCGGGAAATTCTCCTGAAACAGCGTCATCGCCGGTGCATGGGTCATCTATACCGTCCGGATTACCGAAATACCCCTTGTTTGTCATGTTAATCCAGAGCATTCCTGCTTTGTGGACCCTGTTCTGCAGCATCAGCAGCTTTCCGCTGTCGGAAAAACCGCCGCCGTTCTCCCGCTGCGCCGTCTCCGGAATAAGAATCCCGCATAAGATCAGTACGGCCGGAATTATTACATACTTTATACCGCGCATAAACTATCCTCCTGTAGTAATAGAACTTGTATTGTTATCTGATTTAGAAATTAGTTATGATAATACTAAAACGCAAGCGAAATATTTTTTATTTTTTAAATAGCTTTCCGAGGGCGGCGTACACTGCGGTCACCAAGATGGCTTTGACCGTTCCGGATATGATGATCCCGGTCATTCCTTCCGCAAAAATGAAAATGTCAGAATACAGATATCCAAAAGCCGCGGCAAGTACCGTTCCTGCAGTAAGCTGAAGTATATTCTCCGCGCTCATTAAAGTCGCTTTTCCCGGAATGAGAAATTCTTTCATCTCGACTTTGATGTACGAATTGAGCCTTGCCATATTGTAATAGAACGCGAGAGATGTCCCGAGCGCTACTCCGGCGTGCCCCAGAGAAGTAAAGACGGCGAGTATGTATGACAGCACGATGTTTATGCCTGCGCTGATGACCGAGACTTTGAGGGAATGGATGTTCTTGCTGACGAGAGAGAGAACGCGCATATAGTAGCCTGCGAAGCTGACGGGTATCAGGCCGAGGGAATACATGACGAATGCCTGCGAGGTCATTTTGAGAGAATCCGAATTGAAGGCGCCGCGCTGATAGATGGCGGAAACTATCTCGTCCGACGCTGCGATGCAGATTACCGTAACGGGCAGAAGTATCCTGAAATATATTCGGTTGCCTTTTTCATAAAGCTCGGTGAACTTTTCCCTGTCGTTCTGGCTTTTGAGCTTGTTGAGCAGCGGATTTATTCCTCGCGTTATGGGCAGCGAAATTATCGCGAACGGGAGCTGGAAAAGCCTCTGCGAATAGAACAGCGAGGATGCAGAACCCGTGATAAGCCAGGTCGCGATCAGCCTGTCGAAGAACTCCGCGCTCTTGTTGAAAGCGGCGTTGAGAGTGATGATCTTGGATTCGCGCTTTATCACCGAATAGTCGTTCGATCCGTCTTTGAAGGTCAGTTCGTACTTTATTTTCGTTTCGTCCCTGAATTTTTTCGATACAAGGAACGGAATATGAACTATGAACTGCAGGAACGCGCCGAGAAGATAACCGGCCGCGATGGAATAGTCCCCGATTACGGGCTCCAGCCACACGATGCCCGCGATCACACCGACGCTTAGCATTATCGGAGCGAAACCGAAGATCCAGTTGCGCTCGAAGAAATTCAAGAGGCTGCCTACAAAGGCGGCCAGACCGATGAAGAGCATGAACGGCATAAGAATGAATATCAGCTCAAGCGAGAGGTCGTAGTCGAAGTCAGCTCCTGTGTTGAATTTCTTCAGCAGAATGAAAACGAGCGGCGTTATAAGATAAAGCAGCGTCATCACGATCAGCAGCGACACAAAGAACCAGTTGAAAATGACTGAGAGGAACTTCCATGATCCCGCTGCATCGCCCTGATCGTATTTCGTCTTGAAAGGAGGCATGAACGCCCGTTCCACCATGTCCTCGCCGAGGATCTGCCTGAAAAGATTCGGAAATATCAGCGCGAAAGAAAACGCGTCCGCGGTCCTGGAAGTCCCGAAGAACCACGCCACGACCATCTCGCGTACGAACCCGAATATTCTCGAAATGAAAGTCCCGGTAAATATTTTAAATATGTTGCCCCTTACTCCGGAGCGCTGCCCGCCATTCATTTAAACCTCACACAGCTTTTATAAAGACCTGAAGAGCCACCAGAATATATATAGCTCCCGCGATCTTCTTGAACGATTTATATCCGCTTCGAATGTTCATATTAGCACCGAGCTGGGCGGTAAATGACGCACCCAGGGAAATAAGCAGAAAAACCATGAAAAAAAGGGACACCGGTATTGAGTCGAAGGCTCCGATAAAATATCTGCCGGCCAAAGAAGACACTGCGTTGAATATCATGACGATAGAAGCCAGACCGACCGCCTTTTTTATATTGAAATGAAGTATGACCGCGAGCAGAGGCACAAGTATCGACCCTCCGCCTATGCCTGTCATTGCGGAAACTGTTCCCATAAAAAGACCCGCCAGAAACATCACCGGAACGCTGAACCTCGGATGTTTTCTGGGATTGCCGTCCTCATCCTCGTTATCCAGAAAGAATATCCTGACCGCTAGAAGAGCCAGAATGACCGAAAAAAAGAACATCCTCCCCCTGTCGGAAATGACCGCGCATATCAAGCTTCCGGGAATTGGTCCGAGAATTGATCCGATAGTTACTGGGATTATCGCTTTTTTATAGTAGTTATGTGACTTTATGTGTTTTATTGCTGAATTTGACGAAGCGAAGAAGACTACTCCGAGAGATATGGTCGAAGCAGTCAGGAACAATATTTCAGGTTCTACCGTTCCGCTCAGAAAATAGATCAGCACCGGAACTGCTATGACCCCGCCTCCGATACCCAGAAATCCGCTGAGGAAACCTGCGGCCAGGCCCGTCGCGAACAATATCAGAATATCAAAAACATCCATCTGCTTTCCTAAATCGTGTTCTCTTCTTTATCATTTATCCTGTTGATCTCGATGTTTTTTACGATCGAGTGAATGAATTTGTTCGCGCTTACATCGATCCCGTTCTTTTCACCAATACCTATTATTGCTCCGCTGATGAAGTCAATTTCATTCGGCCGTCTTTTGAAGTAATCCTGAAGCATAGAGGTTCTGTTGTCCGACCTTATAAAATCGTTGATATCTTCTACGGTCAGATCTATTTTATGACCTTCCGATGCGGCAACTTCTATTCCTTCCTGAAGGAGCCGGTCTTTAAGTCCGTTCAGCCTGTCTTCAGCTATCACTTTGTTCTTTGCTCGGAAAATGACGGAAAGCGGATTTACGATAGAGTTTATAACGAGCTTTATCCAGATCGCTTTATCCAAGTCGGACGTAACCTTGTAATCGAGAAAGGTGTTTTTGAATATCTCTCCGTAAACCGAATCCGCGAACGCTTTTTCCGCCTTGAGGCCGCCCGGATAAAGCTCCAGCTGACCGGGCGCGCCGAGTACGGCGCCCATAGTGGCGATCGCGTGGAAAACACT
This sequence comes from Candidatus Delongbacteria bacterium, assembly GCA_036721445.1. Classification (GTDB taxonomy): domain Bacteria; phylum UBA4055; class UBA4055; order UBA4055; family UBA4055; genus UBA4055. Next base: position 5,795 of record DAIMKZ010000029.1, on the reverse strand, counting down.
CTCCGGATCGACCAGTCCGAACAGTACCCTGTTCGCTATGTTCTTTACCCCGTAGCCGTTCTGGACTAAAAGGACCGAAGTAGTGTCGGTTATGTACGGCTGGATACGCCTTAGCGTTTCTTCCAGTACCGTGATCTTAACGGCTGCGATCAGGAGAGTGTTTTCCAGAAGGAAATCTATTTCCTCACAGGCTCTTGCTCTGACGGTCTTCTTAACCGATCCTGTGATCTCACATCCCTTAAGGTTAAGAGCAAAGACATGTTCTTTCCGCCCGACAAGGAGAGTCTCCTCATAATATTTTTCCGCAAGAGCCGCGCCGATCGCCGTCCCGACGCCGCCCGCTCCCAGTATGACCAGTCTATTCTTCATAGTTGATAAATATAAAAAATTATTCCGTTAAAGAATAGATAAATTTGTTACCGGGTAAATTTCTTGGACAGATCCATCAGAGGTTTTTCGAATATTATGTAGCTGAGATATCCTGCGTACAAGGTCAGAATGAAGATTAGCGGAAGCGCAATAATGTTATCAGAAATCCCTTTTATAGCGAAGGTTTTCCAAATCCTTCCCAGAGCGCTTAATGTTAGAGCATGGGAAAGGTAGATCGAATATGATGCATCTCCTATTTTTATTAGTATCGGGTAAAAAATAAAACCAGCTCTCTCGGCATAAGTATAGATGTAAACTATTAAAACTGACGGTATTCCGAATATCATAATTCGCCACCATCCCAAAGGTTCAACTTCAAAAGTATAGTACCTGTAGATCATGTATCCTGTAACAGAAGCCATCAGACACAGGAATGCAAATAAATGAAAGCGTTTTAAATTAAATACAGACTTTTTGTTTATATATATCTTAGCAATAACACATCCACAAATAAATTCTAAAGTAAGGGGGTGAAATATCAGCTTCAAAAAAGACCCTGAATGTCCCACTTGCAGATTAAAAAATACTACTGTTAACGCCCAAACAACAACTGCCAATAGTAAATATCTTTCTTTTATCAGCAGAATAATGAAAAAGAAAACAATGTAGAAATACATTTCGTGTATCAGAGACCATCCCACAAAAACTAGAGGTAAAGTTTCTGCGGGCAGAAGAAGAAATGAATATAAAATATTTACCTGATTTCCCTGAATTCTGTTAACCCATTCAGGTTTGTTAAGAAATACAATAAGCACAAGAAAAGTGTAAAACCAATATACCGGATAAATTCTGATAATTCTGCTGCATAAGAAACTTAATGATTGCTTCGGATGTTGAAACCTACCTTGAGTAATAAGAACCATAACAAAACCGCTGATCACAAAAAAGAGATCCACACCAAACATACCGAACTGAAAAAAATCAGGAAGAATAGTATGTGCTCCGCCGTATTTACGCTCAACTGAAATTAAATGAAATACAAGAACGGATATGACGGCTATACCTCTTAAAGCCTGTATGTTCTGAATTCTTTTCAAATTCCGCACTGAACGGTGAATTAGAGTGAACTATCCTTTATCTGCTTTCAGCTCCTCAACGACAAGCACATCGTTGTTGAGAAGCGTCGCGTAATGGGTAAATCCCTGATCGAGCAGTTTCTTGAGCTGCTTTCCGAGCTTTTTTTCCTGCCTGAACACGGAGACATCTTTCTTAAATATCTTCCCTGAACTTTTTTCTTTGTGCGTAAGAGCTATCGTTCCGTTCCTGTAGGCATCTGAATAATAATAGATAGTTTTCGTGTCGTCTTTCTCGGTATTAAAAAGTACTGCGAGCCTGACAGGTTTTTCGGTCTGATCGTTCCTTTCCAGCATAAGATCGATTATCCTCTCGAATCCGATCGAGAATCCGCATGCCGGAACATCAGTACCAGTACGCTTACCGATCATTTTGTCGTACCTGCCTCCTCCTCCGACCGATCCCGGATAGTCCCTGTATTTGATCTCGTAGATCATGCCTGTATAATATCCCATTCCGCGTACAAGCGTCGGATCGAACTCTATTTTGAACCTGCCCTGCGAGGCAATGCTTACCGTTTCAATTACGATCCCGAGATCATCGCTTATCTTTACATTCTCAAATCTCCCGGCCTGAAAATCAGTGAGATCTGCGGTCATCTTATTGATCGCGTCATTGGAAAAGCGCTTGTAACCAAGCTCTATCGCAACTCCGTCAGTGCCTATTTTGTCAAGCTTGTCAATGGTAATGAACACGCTCTCATGGTCTTTCCTTTCGAACCCCCATTTTTCAGCCAGATCGTGAAGAATCATCCTGTCGTTTATCTTTATCACAAAATCAGAGAAGCCCAGATTTAAAAGTGCGTGTGAAGAAGCTGTGAGAAGGTCTATCTCCGCAACATAACTTTCCTCTCCTATAATATCAATATCGCACTGCATGAACTGCCTGTACCTTCCTTTCTGAGGCCTTTCCGCTCTCCAGACATTATCGGTCTGTATCACTTTGAACGGCAGAGGGAGATCATTCTGGTTATTCGCGTAGATCCTTGTCAGAGGAACAGTAAGATCGAACCTGAGGCCTTCTTCGGAGAGGTCTTTCTCTTCTGTAGCTGAAGTCAGATCAAGTTTCTCTCCTCTTTTGAGCACTTTGTAGATCAGCTTTTCATTCTCGCCCCCGTCGCTTCCGCCCAGAAGTTCAAGATGTTCCAGAGCGGGAGTTTCTATTTTTCTGTATCCGAAAGATGAATATGTGTCGATTATGGTCCTTCTGACCTTCTCTCTAAGTTCCGCTTCGGCCGGCAGAAAATCTTTCATGCCTCTTACCGGATTCGTGTTGACCTTCATAGCCTTTCCGTCCTTTAATTCAAAAGTTATGTAAATATAAACCCTAAAGCGCAAGTTTGAAACAGTTTTATTTCCAAAATTTATATTTTGAATGACATTTTATTAGATTATATTTGAAACGATGAAGAACAGGTATATTCTAATATTTCTGATAACCGCTCTCATGACCGTTTATTACGGCAGAATAGATTTTTCATTCGCACCGTGCTCGGACATTCCGGATATTCAGAACTACAGGCAGATGGCCCTTGCCTCTCCCGGATTCGACGAGACCGTTTCGAGGAACTTCGGCTACAGGATACTTATGCCTTACATCGCGGGGCTCATGCCTTTTGATGTTGATACGAGCTTCTGCATCCTCACGCTTATTATGGCATTTATAATCCCGCTCGTATTATTCAGATTTCTTAAAGTTTACGGGCTCAAAGAGGATACTGCTTTCTACCTGACCGTTCTCTTTCTTGCCGGCAGATATGTTTTCGGTTTCGCCGTGTGGAATTTTTACGATGTTCACGACCTGCTCACGCATATTCTGATACTGCTCTTCCTGATGGCACTGAAAAAAAATAATTTCCTCATCATGGGAACTGTACTTGCCGTTGGAGCCTCGAACAGGGAAACCATACTTTTTCTCGCGCCTGCGGCTGCATGGTACTATTTTATGGTCAGAAAAGACAAAAATAACGGAATATGGTTTCTGATCTCTGTTATCCCCGCCGTGATAATTCTTGCAGGTTTGAGGTCATTGATAGTTACAGAATCTGCCGCCGGAGAAGGACTGCTCTATTCCTTTGGAAAACTCAGATTCGATGAGACAAATAAACTTTTTGATCCGGTCACTTACTACAGGATAATAAACACCTTCATACCGCTTGCATTCATACCTTTTGTGTTCTGGAAAGAGACTAAGGATTTCTTCCGCAGGAATATGCACTTTCTGATCTTTATAATCACCTACTATGCGAGCTGTTTTCTGGCTGGAGACACCGAAAGGCTTATCGTGCCCGTGTTCCCCGTATTCTTTCTGCTCCTCGGCGTGATATTCGAAAAATACCGTTTTAATGAACTTAAAGGGCGTATCTTAGTATTATCCGCATGCCTGATATCGATTCCGCACCATATTTATTTCAGGTTCAGGCTTCCCCACAGGGACTGGAAAGTGGCAGTATCGCTTATCACTCTTGCCGTAGTTTCTTATTATTTCTACAGATTTAAAAAGGCGAAAAGCAATGTTCTCGATAGTCATTCCGACATATAACAGGCCCGAAGCTCTAAAAAGAACGGTTCACTCGATACTCGACCTTGATATTCAGGATGAATTCGAGATCATCATTATCAACGACTGTCCAGGATGCGTAACGGGCGACTTCGGTGACGAAAGGGTGAAGGTCGTGAACAACGGGCAGAATCTGGGGCGCTCGAAGTCGAGGAACAGAGGCGCCGCGGTAGTCAAGCACCCTGTGCTTTTCTTCATTGACGACGACATCGAGGTCAAAGAGAACATGTTCGAAAAGCATCTGACTGATCTTGAAAACGGCGCGGACGCTGTTTTTTCCAATGTCGTCAATGTAAGGACCGACGGAAAGTACTCGTTCCTGAACGAGTTTTTGAACACGCGCGGCGCCAACAGGTCCGGTTCCGGGCACGAAGTTAGGAGCAATTACTTCACGACAGCGTTCTGCAGCATAAAAAAACCTTTCTTCGACCGCATAGGGAAGTTTGATGAGAATTTTGAAGGCTACGGATGGGAGGATCCCGAACTCGGTTTAAGGATCGCCGCTTCAGGCGGCAGTTTATCTTTCGTGCGGACAAAGAACCTTTTCCATTATCACGACAAGGATGTATTCGAGTGGCTGGAACAGATTGAGAATTCCGGGAAGAACCTGAGATATCTGATCCAAAAACATGCCGGATTTAAAAGAATGATAAAATATAATATTCTTACCTCGGCCTTAGGCGCTGCCGTTTTTAATCCGTTTTTCGTCTGGTCAGAAAGACTGAAAGCCAAAAGTTCAAGAGGGTTTTTCGGCAGAATAAATCATTCATATCTGTTCTACGCCGCAATCAGAAAAAGTCTGATAAAATAAAAAAAGGCAGAATTCATCTGCCTTAATAATACGTACTTTTGGAAACTATTCTCCCTCTGGAACAGGTATAACTGCTTCAGCGTCTTCCTCAGTAACTTCTTTAACTGAATCCGCAACTGCTTCAGCGGTTGCTTCAACAGCGGGAGCGCTCTCTTCTACCGCCTGTTCAACTTTCTGAACAGCTTCCTCTTTTTTTGCGCAGCTTACAGTTAGTGCGAGTACGCATACAATTGCTAATAAAGCGGCGAATCTTTTCATGTTTCTCTCTCCTTTTTTTAGGTATTGCGCAAAATATACGTACATTATCTTACAAAATCAAATAACAATTATTCACTATGCTTAAAAAAACTTATTTTTCAATTTTTGCCGGAACGGCACCGTCTTTGAACTCAATGCTGATGTCCTGAGCAGGTCTGGTCTTTCCTGCAGAAGCGATTATAGCGCCGCCTGATCTTTCCCTGACAACAGCATACCCCCTGTTCATAACTGAACGCGGATCGAGCGATCTTAAAATCCCCTCAAACCCTTCGAGCCTGATATTCTCTTTATTCAATTTCTGCAGAAAATACGCTTCAAAATTATCTTCGAGATTGTCCAGGCTGACCGTATAGTTCCTGATTATATCGGCAGGCATTCTGAAAGCGTGCGAATTCTCAATGCCTCTTATTATCTCTTTCTGGTAATTAAAATACGATACGACGAGATTATTTATTCTTGATTCATACTGTCCGATCTTATGAAGTTCTTCGGTCATGTTCAGACTGACTAGTTCGGCGGCGTGAGAAGGCGTGGCCGCCCTTACGTCCGCCACGAAATCAGAGATAGAAAAATCTATCTCGTGCCCCACAGCTGATATAACCGGCAATGCGGAATCCCAGATCGCCCTTGCGACGGACTCCTCGTTGAATGTCCACAGGTCTTC
>DAIMKZ010000028.1:0-25519 GCA_036721445.1 Candidatus Delongbacteria bacterium | reverse complement strand
ACATTACAATACTCGAATATTTTAGCGATTTAGTACATGACAAAAATATAAATCACTGATTATCAGTAAAATACTTGTTAAAAAATTTGGTTAAGACGTTGACTTTCAGTAAATTAGAAGAATAAAACCACTCATTTTTCTAATGAAGAAAATCAACGTCGAGAGTAAAAATAAGGAATTCATTTCAATATTGAATACCCAATTTAATGGAAAACTTAATTTAGCAAGAATAAAACTTATGTCAATGTTTATTTGTGCATTGTGCAAAGTCCAAACAGTAGGTTTTGAGAAATTAGCCAATGCATTTGATTCTAAAGCAAAATCCTGTTCAAGCCTTAGGCGCATACAGCGGTTTATTGCAGACTTTACTTTAGATTCTGACTTAATAGCACGGCTGATATTTAGTTTATTACCTGAAAAAGAAAATCTAAGACTTTCTATCGATAGGACAAATTGGAAGTTTGGGCAAACAAATATCAACGTATTCATGTTAGGAGTTACATATAAAGGAGTTGCTTTCCCATTGCTTTTTTCTATGTTAGCAAAAAGGGGTAATTCAAATTGTCAGGAACGCATTGATTTAGTGAATCGCTTTATTAAACTTTTTGGCAAATCATGTATTGATTGTATCCTTGCAGACAGAGAGTTTGTAGGTGAAGATTGGATTAATTATCTGAATAACAATAATATCAGATATTATATTCGTATTCGAAATAATTTTAAAATATTTCTTTTCAAAGGCGTACTTTTTAAAAAAAAGGCGGAATGTTTTTTAAAAAATAAAATTATCGATTACATTGAGCATCTTAATAAAATAAAGACGAAAGAAGCTAATGATGAAATAAAGTATTTTATTGAGAGAGAAATAGCCCGTCATTCAAATAATTGAACTTGCCGGAATCATTTTTGTAGCTAAATTCGGAAAATTAATAAAAAAAAATGTTTAATCTTGTCAGATCGTGCCTGATTTTTTACATTTAATTCAGGAGGTAAAATTGAAAAAGATAACTGTAATTAGTATTTTTGCATTACTGACAGCTGTACTCGTTGCTACAAATCCGACAAAAGACAGTTTTGAAAAGTATTTTGCAAGCAGTTTCAGTGACGAATCCGGCAGTCTGAACCAGACCATAACCGCAAATATTTTTATTGTCAGATGCCTGAAAACCTGCGATTTTAACGACATGCTTGTCTTGTCGGTAGCCGTGATACCAACAGACAATGGCGAACTTAAATATATAGGTATTTTCAACACATGGATAGCTCTTTAAATTAAAAATGTTGTCTCCTTAAACTCCCCACTCCCCAAAAGAGAAAAGGCAGAGGACCCTCTGCCCTTTCTCTTTTAAGAGATTCTTGACAAATTATAAGTTATTTATTATATTTGGCGTTCTAAAATGATCCCGGCTCGGATGAGATGACAATATCCATACTGGGCGGCGATCTGAAAAAAAAAGGAGAAAAAATGTTATCCTCAGAAGAAAAACAGGAGATCATTAAAAAGTACGGAGTTAATCCGAACGACTCGGGAAGAGCTGAAGTTCAGATAGTACTGATCTCAACAAGGGTTAAGAGCCTGACGCAACATCTGATCGCCAACAAAAAAGACAATCACTCAAGGAGAGGTTTAAGGCTTATGCTGGGAAAAAGAAGCAAGCTGCTCAAATATCTCAGAAAGACCGACATTGAAAGGTACAGGAATCTTATAAAGGACCTTGAACTGAAAGACAGATACTAAAGTCTATTGCCCCGCTTCATGCGGGGCTTTTTTATTTTTAACCCAGTATTCAAAAATATCTCTTGTTACAGCGGCTGCGGCGCTGCCGTGCTTTCCGTGTTCTTCGAATACCGTCACGGCAATTTCAGGTGCGCTATACGGTCCGTAAGCAGTGAACCACGCGTGATCATCACCGTGCGGGTTCTGAGCCGTTCCCGTCTTGCCGGCAAATTCGATCAGATTGCTCCTTGCGGAAAAAGCGGTTCCTCCTTCCGCATTTACAACATAATCCATAGCTTTTCTGACAGTTTCCAGTACTTTAAGATCGAATTTAATTGTGTCGTGTACCGCATTTTCAAAATATTCAAAATCTCCTTCCTCACCGTGTTTCAGGAGCAGGTGAGGTGTTAGTCTGATGCCGCCGTTAGCTATCATCGATGTATAGTTCGCAATCTGCAGAGGCGTGGTCAGTATCTCGCCCTGTCCGATCATAAGGTTCGCGTATCTTCCGGTCAGATCGCCTTTTATCCTCTTGGAATAATATTCTTCGTCGGGAACCAGACCGCTCCTTTCATATTTAAGGTCTATGCCCGTTCTTGAACCCAGTCCCAGAGACTCCAGTGTGTTTTTCCATCTGTCCAGATCGATATTTAAAGCTATATCGTAAAAATAAGTATCGCAGGAAAGCATGAGAGCCAGTGTGAGGTTCACATCTCCGTGGCCTGTTCTGAGCCAGCAACGGATGAACCTGTTACCGATCTGCATTCCTCCGGGGCAGTGCACTTTGTCATTAAGTTTCTTTATACCCTGATCGAAAGCAGCAAAGACCGTGGCCATTTTTATCACCGATCCGGGCGGGTACAACCCCATTATGGCTTTATTATACAGAGGTTTTCTGGGGTCTTCAGACCACTTTCTCCACTCTTCCTTCGAGAGCCTTCTCGAGAATATTTCAAGAGGAAAATCAGGTTTGCTGGCAAGAGCAAGTATCTCCCCGGTACTGCAGTCCTGGACTATGGCCGTTCCGGTTTTATTCCTCAGCAGTTTCTCGATGTACTGCTGCAGTTCTATATCAATGGTCAAATAAACATCTCTTCCTTTAACGGCTTCCTTCCACTCCTCTTTTTTATAATCAGAGATCTTATTACCCTTCACATCCTTTATCTCTTTATAGAATCCTTTTTCACCTCTCATTATCCTGTCATAAATATACTCTATCCCCTCTTTTCCTATCAGGTCCCCGTATGAGATATCTTCCGTAACTTCGTCTCTTTCCCTTGCCTCTCCAAGATAACCGATTATATGAGGGGCCGAAACGATCAGAAATTTCCTTGTCCATTCCTTTTTTATCTGAATACCTCTAAGACCGCTTTTCATTTCCGAGAGAGCTGAATATACAGAAAAATCAATGTTTCTCTGAAGTCTGTAATATCTGTCCTGGTAAACATCGGGAGCGGTTAATTCTCTGATCACGGAATCTCTTTCCAGCTCAAGCCTATCAGTAACAAACTCAATAGCTCTCTCGTTTTTTAGAAAATGTTCGGGAACTACATACAGATTATAGGCATACTGGTTGTCGATGAGAAGTTTTCCGTTCCTGTCGAATATCCTTCCCCGTGACGGTTCGGTTATCACGGTTCTTACGCGGTTTAGTTCGGACCTCATTTTAAGTCTTTCATCGAAATACTGAAGGTAGATCACTCTTAACAGGATTACTGCAAAAAGCACCAGAGACAGATAAAAAAAATATTTTACTCTCGAACTGTTCATTTTTATCTGGTCGGTTTAAGTGTCTGAAATACAATTGCAGCGGTCATTGTGTAGATCGCGCATGGAATTATTATAAAAGCAAGATTTTTTAGAAAAGGGGTTGATGAGGATGTGACCGCATAAAAAAGGAAAGAAGAAAACGAGACGGAATAAATGTAAAGCAGTGTTCTTTTGTAAGATGGAGTGTAAACAGAAGCTCTTTTGTAGAATGAAACGAAAAAACAGACCAGCGAATATGCAAGAGACGAAATGCCTATAACATCTCCTGCGATCACATCTGTTATAAGCCCTGAAGAGAACCCCCACGAGAGAGATACCTGCGGTCTGGGGTCATGAAGGGCCCTTCTGATCAGGAACACAAGAAGTATATCAGGTTTAATACCGAATATAGAATAAAGATCGGAATATCTTATACTTATCCAGATTATAAGGAGCAGAAATAAAGCGAATTTAACATGCTGCCTTATCATTTATCCTCAACCCTTTTCATTACAAAAACATCTTCAATATTCTCCATGTCCTGAGCGAACGAAATCTTTATTTTTTTATTTATCGTAGCAGAAGAATCCGATACAGAAATGACCGTTCCTATAAGAAGGTCGGGAGGGAACAATTCTGAAAAATCGGCCGTATATATTTTTTCACCCGCATTTACCAAAACACCCTTTGCGATCTCCTCGATAATTGCGGTTGTCTGACCGTCAGGGTTCATAATGCCGTACGCCCGGTTTATTTCCGTTCTTACAGCAATTTTTCCAGCCCTGCCCGATATCAGGGATACTTTTGAGACTTTGTCACCCGAACTCTCGATCATTCCGATAAGCCCCGCCTCTGTAAGAACTGCGTCACCCGGAGAAACGCCCTTTTCTTTTCCCGCATTTATAAGCAGGGTCGAATTAGAGCTGCCTGCTGATCTTCCCGCGAACCTTGCATAAATAAATTCAAAGGAATCCCGTTTCTGTATAGAAAGCATTGATCTGAGCCTGTAATTTTCCTCTATTGCAGATTCGCTGATCACGGAATTATTTTCGAGGTACATTATTCTGGTTTTAAGTTCCGATATTTCCCTCTGCATCGCGCTTTTCTCACGCAAAGAGAAATAGTCGTAATTGATAAGGCTGTATGCGTCAAGTCCGTATGAGCTGAGAGTATTATTGAAAGATGAATCATTGAACATTATCAGAAAAATAGAAACAAGCACTGCTGCGGTCAAAAATATCCACTCTCTGTATATAACATATCTGGGTGTTGTTTTCATAGGTCTCTATCTGATGAGGACACGCGTCATTCGTTAAGCAGTATTTTATAGTACTTATTCATGTCCTCAAGAACCTTTCCCGTTCCTCTGACAACACATGTCAGCGGGTCCTCAGCCATGATCACCGGAAGGTCGGTTTCCTCCTGCAGCTTTATATCAAGTCCTTTGAGCAGAGCTCCTCCGCCGGTCAGTACGATCCCCCGGTCTCTAATGTCCGATGAAAGTTCTCCCGGAGTTTTTTCGAGAGCGCTTTTTACTGCCTGGACTATAGAGTTTACTATAGGAGCAAGTACAGCCCTGATCTCTTCGGATTTTACTTCGGTTTCCTTTGGAAGTCCCGCAATAAGGTCTCTTCCTTTTGCGGTCTTGACAAGCTCTTTTTCCAGCGGCGCCGCCGAACCAATATCGATCTTTATGCTTTCGGCAGTTCTTTCACCGATAAGGAGTTTATGTTCGCTTCTCATATAGTCGATTATCGCTTCGTTCATTTTGTTACCCGCGGTTCTTATCGAATTTTCGGATACTATTCCGCTCAATGAAATCACAGCTATTTCAGTGGTTCCGCCGCCTATATCGACCACCATCGAGCCTTCCGGCTGATCCACAGGCAGTCCGACACCTAGTGCTGCAGCCATCGGTTCGGAGATCAGGAATACTTCTCTGGCTCCCGCGTTCTCAGCAGCGCTGCGGATTATCCTTTTTTCCGATTTTGTAACACCTGAAGGCACGCAGACGATCATTCTTGGTCTGCCTGTAAAAGCTCCGGTCCGGATCTTTTTTATGAACTGCCTTATCATTTCCTCAGCGATCTCATCATCATCTATGACACCGTCTTTCATCGGCCTTATCGTCCTTATGGCCCCGGGAGTTTTTCCCTCCATGCTCCTGGCTTCATAGCCTATCGCTATAACCTTCTTGAGTCTTTCGTCCCATGTCACGACCGACGGTTCATCCACAACGACACCCCTGCCCTTGACATATATAAGCGTATTGGCAGTTCCCAGGTCGATCGCCACATCATGCGAGAAGAAATTGAATATTGAAAGAAAGTCCATAATTTATCCTGTTTTTTTATTGCAGTTAGTGTCTAAAATGTCTGTTTCCTGCGAATATCATTGCTATGTTGAGCTCATCGCAGGCTTTTATAGAATCCGTGTCGTTCTGAGACCCTCCCGGCTGAATTATGAATTTTATTCCGTATGAAGCCGCAGTCCTGACGGTGTCGTCGAACGGGAAAAAAGCGTCGCTCGCAAGAACCGTGTCTTCTGAAATTACCTTTCTGAAATACTCTTCGAACGGTATCTTGATGCCGAGTGTCCTGTGCTCGTACTCAAGGTTCTCCCTTGCTTTTGTAACGGCGAGCTTCCTTAACGAATCCACCCTGTTGGGCTGTCCCGCACCCATTCCGAGTACCTGATAACCTGCATTAGTGCGTCGGCAGATAACGATGGCGTTTGATTTTGTATGTTTACAGCATTTGTATGAAAATTCAGCGAGTTTCTTCATATCGTCTGAGAATTCTTTTTTCGTTACCGTATCGAATTTTGATATAAGTTCGTCATCTGTTGTCTGGTAAAGATACCCACCGTCTATGCGCTTAAGGTTAAAATCTTTTGCTTTTTTCGATGCTTCCAGATCAATCTTGAGTACTCGGACATTCTCAAAATTCTTCTTTTTAGTAATATATTCAAGCGCTTCAACAGAAAAAGACGGGGCTATTATGACCTCGATGAATTTTCTTTTTATCTCGGAAGATATTAGTCTGTCGTTCTCGACGGTGAATGACAGGTGTTTAACCTCGTCACCGCGGAAGAAGCGCAGCGCGTCCATATCGAATTCGCGGTTGAAGGCGACTACCGAACCCATCGCGGATATAGGGTCGGAGAACCACGCTTTCTCAACAGCTTCGCGTATGTTTTTTCCTGTCGCCGCACCGCACGGGTTCATGTGCTTGATCACGACTGCTGCCGGTTCGTCGAACTCTAGTACCGTGTCGAGCGCTGCCTGGGCATCCATATAATTGTTGTAGGACATCTCTTTACCGTTGACCATTTCCGCGTTGGCCAGAGTACCTTTTGATACACCGTCAGGGAACAAAATACCTTTCTGGTGCGAGTTTTCTCCGTACCTCAATATCAGCCCGTTCTCGAGCACTATCGTTTTTTTCAGGTTGTCCGCAAGCGTCTTTTCGAGATATTCGGAAATAGCCGCATCGTATTTCGAGGTCTTTGCGAAAACTTTTCTGGCCAGTTCCTGCCTGAATTCAAGAGATGTTCCGCCAAGTCTGTCATATTCATCAACGAACTTAGCGTAATCTGCAGGGTCGGTAATTACAGTGACATATTTATAATTCTTTGCGGCGCTTCTTATCATTGTCGGTCCGCCGATGTCGATATTCTCTATAGCGTCTTCCAGAATTACATCCGGATTCGCTACCGTCTTCTCGAATGGATAAAGATTGACTACGAGCATATCGATCATTGACACACCGTTCTCTTCAGCCTGCTTCATGTGTTCCGGGTTATCTCTGACAGCAAGTATACCGCCGTGCACTTTAGGATTCAGAGTTTTTATCCTGCCGTCCATCATTTCAGGAAAGCCGGTAAGTTCCGTTATTTCTTTTACATCGATACCGCTCTCTTTGAGCAGTTTAAAAGTTCCGCCGGTGGAAAAGATTTCGATGCCTTTACTTTCAAGATATTTTGCCAGATCAGTCGCTCCGGCCTTGTCTGATAATGAAATTATCGCTCTTTTTATTTCTCTAGTTCCCATCTATTCCCTTTCTTCCAGTATTTTTATAGCTTCAGTGAATATTGTGTGCTCCTCTTTAAGCACTTTATTTTGAAGTGACTCAGGCGTTTCATTTCCGTCAATTTTTACTTTTCTCTGAACCAGGATCTCACCATTATCGTATTTCTCGTCAACGAAATGAACTGTCGGTCCGGAATACTCTTCACCGGCTTCCAAAACTGCTCTGTGGACGTTCATACCGTAAAATCCTTTTCCGCCGAACTTCGGCAACAAGGCGGGATGGATATTCAATATCTTTCCGTCGTACTCATGAACTATTTCAGGAGGCAGTTTTTTTAGAAATCCCGCAAGAATTATCAGATCTATCGAATGTTTTTTCAACAGATCATGCTGTCTTTTGAGAAATTCTGATCTCGGTAAGTTCTTTCTGCTTATCACTGCAGTTTCAATTCCGATAGAATCAGGATATTCAAGTCCTTTGGCTTCTTTATCAGCTATTACAAGTTTCACTTTTGAAGCTATAGTTCCGTCAATAGAACTTTCAATAACAGCTCTCAGATTGCTTCCCGATCCGGAAATGTATGCGGCGATGTTGAAGCTTTTCATTTACAGCTTTGTAAGCTCCTTATAATTATTCAGAAAATCAGGTTCGATCTCTTTTATTACGAGCATTCTGTCGGTATTCTCGGCCTTAGCCTTTTTTATAAAGACCTCGGCTGACAGCCTGAATCTCTGATCCCTGTCAGCATCAAGCAGCAGAAGATGGCCCATTATAATATTGCCGGCCATTTCTACAAGCCTTCTCGCGTGGAAATCAAGATATTCCTGGTCTTTGAAACTTTCAACGTATTCGATCGCGGAAAGGTACTCTTTCTTCATAGCTTTAAGTTCCTTGAGCATGAACTCGAGATCGTATGATATTTTTCTCGAAGCATACTCGTCCATCATTTCAGAGAACAATCCGCTCGTAACACCTTTTATAGCGGCTATGACCTGAAGCTGGGTGGTACCTTCATATATCGAAGTTATCCTGGCATCTCTGTACAGTCTCTCCACCGGGAAGTCTTTAGTGAATCCCGTTCCGCCGTGTATCTGAATGGCATCGTATGTTATCCTGTTCGACGCTTCCGAAGACAGTCCCTTGATGAGCGGAGTGTAGAAATCGGCTCTTCTCTTGAACTGCTTAAGTTCTGTCTTCTCTTCGGGAGTAAGCTCTCTTTCGTGCTCGATCTCCTCAAGTGTCTTATAAACGTCAACGAATCTCGATGTTTCGTAGTAGAGAGTTCTTAATGCTGCGATCTTTACCTTCATATCTGTAAGTATCTCGAAAACGGGAGCGAACTGATTAATCACCTTTCCGAACTGCGCTCTTTCCTGAGCGTATTTCAGCGCTTCCCTGTAAGCCGCTTCAGATATTCCTATCGCCTGACCGCTCACGCCGAGCCTTGCTCCGTTCATGAGGGACATAACATATTTTATAAGTCCGAATTTCCTTTTTCCGATCAGGAGCGCGGGAGAATTCTTGAACACCATCTCGCATGTCGGTGATCCGTGGATACCCATCTTGTTCTCGATCCTCCTGATCTGCACGGTGTCGTCTCTCTCGTACAGGAGCATGGAAAGACCCCTGCCGTCCTTTGTGCCTTCTTCCGTCCTCGCCAGGACCAGCGAAAGTTCGGCATTGCCGTTAGTGATGAACCTTTTTACTCCGTTCAGTCTCCATAGACCGGTGCTTTCCTCATAGTGCGCTTTGAGCTGCACTGCCTGAAGGTCAGAACCGGCGTCAGGCTCGGTGAGGATCATCGCGCCTGTGGCCTCCCCTGACGCGAAACGGGGGATGTATATTGCTTTGATCTCGTCTGATGCGAACTCCCTGACCGTTTCGCCTATATCCTGGAGGCCGAAAAGGTTCATCAGACTGGCGTCGCCGCGTGAGACCATTTCGATCATCATGCTGTAAACGGTGGTCGGGAAGTTCATCCCGCCGTATTTTCTCGGCTGAGTAACGCCCGTCAGGCCTGCCTGCCTGAGCGCTGTCATGTTCTCGACGGTACCGGCGGCGTAATGAACGCGGTTATTCTCCAGCCTCGCGCCTTCAAGATCTACACTTTCAGCGTTAGGAGCGATCACATCTCCCGCGATGTCTCCGACTATCTCAAGTACCGAATCGTAACTGTCGACCGCGTCTTCGAAGTTACAGGGTTTGTACTCGTTCGGGTCTATCTTGTCTTTACCGTAGTATTCTTTTTCATCGATTTTGTAATCTCTTTCCTTAAGCTCGACGATCCTCTTCATCAAGGGGTTATCGAGATGGAATTTCAAATCGCTGTTGTCTCTGTAAAAATTCGTCATTTCGACTGCTCCTTATAATGCTTGATCATTTTAGGGATTACGGAATGAAGGTCGCCGATAACGGCTACATCGGCTATTGAATTGATCGGCGCTTCAGGATCTGTATTGATCGAGATGATCTGAGCGGAAGCGTCCATCCCCGCTCTGTGCTGGATCGCTCCGGATATTCCGCATGCTATGTACAGCTTCGGCCTGACCGTGACTCCCGTCTGCCCGACCTGTCTCGCATGCTCCGCGAATCCGGCGTCAACAGCGGCTCTCGAGGCCCCGACCTCTCCGCCGACGACTTTGGCGAGCTCGTAAAGAAGGCTGAATCCTTCCTTCGAGCCGACCCCGAATCCGCCGGCTACGATGACCTGCGCGCCTCCCAGATTGATCTTTCTCGGTTCTATATGCCTTTCGATTATCCTGACGGCAAAATCAACCGAGTTGAGGATCGGCGCGGGATCGATTTTAATTATTTCACTTTTATTATTCTTTCCGGTGATCTCTTTTTTCATCACGCCTTCCCTGACAGTAGCCATCTGAGGTCTCGTTTCCGGATTCACGATCGTCGCAATGATATTCCCTCCGAAAGCCGGTCTGATCTGGTACAGCAGGTTTTTGTATTCCGTACCTGTTTTCTGGTCTGTATAATCGCCGATAACAAGGTCTGTACAGTCGGCGGTAAGACCGCATTTTAAAGATGATGCGATCCTCGGCGCAAGGTCGCGCCCGACGGAAGTGGCTCCTACAAGCACTATCTGCGGTTTATGCTCTTTGATTATATGTTCAAATACAGCGGAATGCGGGATCGTCGTGTAAGGTTCAAGCTTCTCGTCTTCCGCTTTGAAAATTATATCCGCTCCGAACGGGCTCAACTGATCTTCGATCCCTTCCAGGTCTTTTCCCAGTACTGCCGCTTCAACACTGCATCCGAGCTCTTTTGCCAGCTTAACGCTTTTCGAGATCAGCTCTATGCTTACATCGGCAACTTTTCCGTCCTCTGTTTCGCAGTATACACAAATATTGTTCACTTTCTACCCCAGTGTATGATTAGTGATTAATTCTGTCATAAGGTCTTTGATATCTCCTTCAGAGTCCTTGAGCACTTTCGCATCTTTTGCCTGAAGGATAACATTGTCGATCTTTTTCACTTTGGTGGGAGATCCGGCTAGACCGATCTTGCATTCCTCGCATGAAAGGTCGTCGAGGCTGAGTTCTTCAATATTAAGATAGGGTTTGTTCCTGACCGACTGATTGATGTAGTCGTCATCCAGCGTTTGAAGCTCTGTCGGTGTTTTAGCGTGCTTGTATTTCATCAGCAGTTTGGCGTTCTTGGGTCTGCATGGAGCAGCTGATCCGTGGACGGTCACAAGTGCGGGAAGAGTGCTTTCGACTACCTCGACGCCTCGTTCCAGCCTTCTTTTTACCTTTATCTTCCCTTTTTCGACCGAGAGTATTTCTTCAGCGTATGTGATCTGAGGTATATTGAGTTTCTCGGCAGTTTGAGGTCCCACCTGAGCCGTGTCGCCGTCAATAGCCTGCCTGCCCGACACGATCAGGTCATAATCCCCGATCTTTTCTACGGCTTTCGATATTACATATGAAGTCGCAAGAGTATCTGCTCCGGCAAATCTTCTGTCAGTGATAAGATAGCCTCTGTCGGCATCTCTGTACATGCTTTCCCGTATAATGTCTGCCGCTCTCGGCGGACCCATAGTGAGTATTATAACTTCGGCATCCGTAAGACCGTCTTTTATCTTCAGAGCCTGTTCAAGGGCATTAAGATCCTCAGGGTTGTATATAGCCGGCAGTGCAGCTCGGTTGACCGTCCCGTCGGATTTCATTGCGTCTTCTTTAACATTCCTAGTATCCGGAACCTGTTTGGCAAGCACAATGATCCTGAAAGCCATTTCTCCTCCGTATAGTTATCATTATCTAAAATCCTTCCCTCATATTGTTCATTATCAAAATACCACTGAATATATTAAAACCGATCGATTTTGGCAACTTAAAACTATATTTTAAAAATATGTTGATTGACAAAATGTAAGTGATTTTATATCTTGCACAATAATTGGCGATAACGGACAAACGAGGGTTTTATGTCTGAACTTATGGTAAGCGTTGCAGGTATCAGAGGGATTGTCGGGGAAAGCCTGACACCGAATGTGATCCAAAGATATATAAGCGCATATTCAAGACTTATGGGAGAAGGCGCGATCGTGGTAGGGCGGGATTCCAGGCTTTCAGGCAAGGCTGTTTCCGATCTCGTCTGCTCTACGCTTAACTTGTGCGGAAGAGACGTGATAGATATAGATATTGCTACAACTCCGACTGTTGCTCTGGCCATTGAGCTTTATAAGGCGGCTGGCGGAATAGCAATAACGGCAAGTCATAATCCTGCCGAATGGAATGCTCTGAAATTCATGAATCAGAATACTCTTTTTCTCGACAGCGAGGAAGGAGAAAAACTTCATTACATCCTGACAGAGAACAGGTTTATTTATGCGCAGTACGATATGATCGGATCAACTACATCAGAGAAAGAAGAAGCAAGGAAGCACCACATTCAGAAGATACTCGACATTCCCTACATCAGCAGATCGGAGATAAGGAAGCGTAATTTCAAGGTAGCATTAGACTGCGTCAACGGCGCCGGAGGAGTGATACTTCCCGCACTGCTTCATGACTTCGGCTGTTCCGTCACTAAGATAAACTGCGAACCGACCGGCGTATTTGCGCACGGAGCTGAGCCTCTGCCTGAAAATCTGGAAGAGATATGCAGTGTTATCAAAGGAGGTAATTATGATATCGGAATGGTTGTTGATCCCGATTCGGACAGGCTTGCTCTCATAAGCGAGAACGGAGTCCCTCTGGGTGAGGAATACACGCTTGCGATGGTTACCGATCTTGTACTTTCGAAAGTAAGGTCGGACATAGCTGTGAACGTGTCAACATCAAGAGCGACGGAAGATGTGGCTTCAAGATACGGCTTAAAAACATACAGGACAAGGGTCGGAGAAATAAATGTTTCAAAGCTGATGCTTGAAAAAGGGCTCATCATCGGAGGAGAGGGCAACGGGGGTGTGATCCTTCCCGAGATACATCCGGGCAGGGACGCTCTTGTCGGAGCTGCTTTAGTACTTCAGTACCTTACCGAAAAAAATAAATTCGTTTCGGATATAATTTCCGAATTGCCGGAATATCACATTGTTAAAGATAAAGTGAACATAGAAGGATTGGATTTCGAGGAAAAGTCAAGATACATACTTCAGAACACTCCCGAAAAAGATACCGACCTGACGGACGGGATAAAGATAAACGGGGATTTTTCATGGGTGCAGATGAGAAAGTCGAATACAGAACCGATCGTAAGGATATTCGCCGAGGCAAGAACAAAAGAAGAGGCGTCGGAACTTGTCGACAAGTACAGGAGAATGATCTGTGATTAGAACAATCGTCCTTATAGCCTTATTTGTTCTGCCGCTGAATTCCGTACTTGAATGTCAGAGCAGGCCGGATGTATTTGATGAAGCCGGAGTAAAAGGACTTCCGGTCTTCAGATATAATATATTCAGATCTCTAACTAAAACGGAAAACGATTTCATTCTGAACATTCACGCAGAGATCCCGAATGAAAGGCTGCAGTTCAGGAAAAAAGATTCGGTCTATGAGGCTTCATACACTGTTGCCTCGGCAGTTTTCCGGGATAACGACACAGACGGCATTCCGCTTTTTCAGAAAACAGAGATCAGGAATGTCTCGGTGGCGGAATACAAGCAGACTCAGTCCCCAAGATCCGAATATCACCACAATTTTAAATTTTCTGCAGAACCGGGAGAATTTACTGTTGTTCTGACAATGCGGGACGAAAACACAAAGAAAAAACACGTTGTAAAAAAACAGCTCGAGTTTCCGGAATCTTCGGATATAGTTGTTTCGGACATAAGAATGGTGTTCTGGACCGACGATAATGATTTTGAAAATAGTTACAGCGATCTTATTAACAACGTTGTTGAAAAAGAAAATGACTATACAGGCGCGCTTTTTGAGATGTTCACATCATCAAAAAAAATAACCGGATTCGAATTGAGATACAGAATACTGAACTCATCGGGAACTGCGGTTTATGATGATAAATTCGACGGCAAGATAAAGAACCGGCTCCAGCTTCAGGTGCTTAAGATACCTCTGGAAAATCTTTTAGCCGGGAACTACAGGATCGAAATGGATCTTGTTATAGGCGGAAAGAAGTACATCAGAGATACTGTCTTTTATCTAAGATGGGGCGACCTTTCGTTAAATGTTTCTGATATCGATTCAGCTCTTGAACAGATGCTTTATATAGCTGATTATGACTCAATTAAGGATGTTTTTAAAATGCCTGAAGAAGAAAAGAAAGAATGGTTCAAAAATTTTTGGAATGGTCTTGAAACATCATTAAATCTTAAATCCAATTCGCTGATGGAAGAATATTTCAGGCGGGTGACATACGCCAATCTGCACTTTTCTGTACCTCAAAAGGAAGGCTGGAAGACTGACATGGGGAAAGTTCTGTGCATGATGGGTGATCCGGATGAAATACAGTCTTATCCTTTCGCTAAGAACCAGAAACCTTATGAGGTGTGGATATATTACGATCTCAATGTCCAGTATATTTTTGATTATGTGGGCGGAGAGCACAGGCTCAGGAAGTGATTTTTTATGAAAGCATCTGTACTTTCCAGCGGAAGCGGCGGGAACTCAACGGTCATACAGTCTTCGGGCGGCAGCATACTGATCGATGCCGGTTTAAGCGCAAAGAGAATTGTTGAAAGGCTGAATGCAGTCGGAGCCGATATCAGTTCCATCGGCGCGCTTGTGATAACTCATGACCATATAGATCATATCAGCGGTGCCGGTATTATAGCAAGAAAATTAAAAATTCCTGTCTATATTCACAAGGAAAATTATATGTCATCCGCTGACAAATTCGACAATTGCGAAGTAAAGTTCATCAGCGATCCGTTCGATGCGGGGTGTTTCAGGATAACACCTGTACCGGTTTCTCATGACGGTACGGCCAATTATGCTTATACCGTTGAAAGCGAGGGAAAAAAGATCAGTCACATAACGGATATAGGTGTTGTGACAGAGATAGTCAGGTTCAGGATACTCAACAGCGATCTTATAATCCTGGAATCAAATCATGACCTGGAAATGCTGAAGAACGGACCCTACCCCTGGTTCTTGAAGCAGAGGATTTCAGGTAATCTTGGGCATTTATCAAACGCTTCGGCAGGTGATCTGATTAAGGAAACGTACAGTCAAAACCTCAAATATCTGGTACTTGCTCATCTGAGCAAAGAGAACAACGACCCTTCGCTTGCCTACGACGAAATGGTAAAAGTAAAAGAGCTAAATAACTTTAACTTCCGGCTGCATGTAGCTAAACAGGACGAAGCTCTGGAGTTTATAGAAATATGAAAAAGATGATATATATAACCGCAGGTGAGGAATCAGGAGATCTTCTCGGAAGCGAAGTAATAAAATATCTTAGAACTTCAATGTCCGATATTGTGATCAAAGGTGTAGGCGGAAAGATGATGACCGGAGAGGGTCTTGTTCCGGTTTTCAGGACAGAGCAGCTGGGATTTATGGGATTTTTCGAGCTGATAAAGCATTTATTCGTTATAAAGAAAGCTTTCAGAACGATTCTGGAGAACATAAAGAAAGATCGTCCCTCTGTTGTACTCATGGTGGATTTTTCGGAGTTTCATATAAAACTGGCAAAAAAGATCAAAAAAATACTTCCCGAGACAAAGATAATCAAATATGTAAGCCCGCAAATATGGGCTTCGAGGAAGAGCAGGATAAACGACATAGTAAAATATTACGACTGCCTGTGCTGTATTCTTCCGTTTGAACCTGAGATGTACAGAAATGAACTGATCGACTGCCGCTATGTAGGACATCCTCTGATGGATAAGTATAAGTTAGAGCTGGATCCTGAAGAATTTTGCGGTAAATTCGGTCTGTCGGAAGAAAAAACGCTGATATCGGTTTTTCCAGGCAGCAGGGAACAGGAGGTTAAAAAACATCTTCCCGTGCTCAAGGATTATTTCCGAAAATTAAGTCAAAGGGAAGATATTCAGATCGCGTTATGCAGAAGCGGGAACATTAAGGAGGATACATTTAATGATGCTGATCTGCCTCAGGAGATAAAGATATTACCTTCAGAATATCAGTGGGATATAATGGAGAATTCGGGCATCGTTCTCTGTAAAAGCGGCACGTCGACCCTGCAGACCGCAATAACGAAAACCCCTTCCATCGTTTTTTATAAAGTTAATCCGCTGTCGTTCTGGATAGCCAAAAAGATAGTTAAGACCAGATTTATTTCACTTCCAAATATTATAGCCGGTAAGCAGATAAATCCGGAACTTATTCAGTCTGAATTTACCCCGGAAGCGCTTTTAAGGGAAACGGACAAACTGCTGAACAATGAGGATATTTATCTTATGAGAAAAAATGAACTCGGTCTGATCAGAGATGCATTAGGAGGAAGCGGTGCGGGCAGTAAAGTTGCTCGGGCGGTTATGGATTATATATAAATGTTCTATTAAAAAAGGTCGTTCCCGCCGAGTCCGATCAGTGTATATCTGGCGAGCATTTTTTCATTATAGATGTGTTCTTTTATAAGATCGTCGATCTCTTCCATCTGAACCAGAAATCTTGCATATCGCTCGCCCTGAAGTTTGGGAGTGGCGATCATTTTTCTGTTCATGGGATTTACCCATTTTCCCCTCTGATCCACTACACCGAAGTGAAGATGTGGACCTGTAACCCTTCCCGTCCTTCCTATCTTTGCTATCTGTTGGCGGGATGTCACTTTCTGACCTTTTTTTACAAGAATGTCGCTGAGATGATAATAAACTGTCTTTGTTCTGTCGTCGTGCTGAACAGTGATCTTTTTTCCGCTTACAGGATCGTAACCTGTGTCGGTCACTATGCCGTTAGCAACAGTATATACTGGATCGCCCACAGCTCCCCTGTAGTCAACTCCGTAATGGAATGTTTTTTTACCCGTAACGGGATGTATTCTCTGACCGTATGAACTGGTAACATGAACTTTATCTACAGGCAGGCGGAGAGCGGCCCTGATCAAAGCATCACCCTTTCTTGAATAGTGCGCGTTGAAAGCTGAGTTGCTCTCGGTGTCGCTGTAGGCGTATGCGGCCTTGTATCCAGTCTTTTTCCCGTTGTATGACGCAAAGAGGACTTTTCCTCCTTTGAGTTTTACATCATTAAAATACCTTTCTTCAAGAAATACAGTGAACAGGTCACCTTTTCTCGCGTCTGAACGGAAATTAACGATACATTCAAGTATTCCGTAAGCTACTGCGGCTACAGAAGGCGTAACTCCCGCATCGTTAAGAGCCTGATTAAGTGTAGTGACTATCTTCCCTGAAACATGCCTGTATCTGATCTCGGTAGGTAATTCGATGAGTTCATATTCAAGATATCCGTCCTCATTTCTACTGAGCTTATGAGTAGTAACAGGGTCAGGCATATATGAAAAACCTGAAATAATGTCTTTTTCTTTATCCAGCTCGATCTCAAAATATTCACCTGCGGACAGAAAACGGAAATCAATATGGTCCTTCAGCGTACTAGTAACTTCGACGGCGTGTTCCGGTTTGATACCGTTCAGAGCTAGCATAGATCTCGCAAATCCTTCATCAGGCAGTATTTTACCTTTAATAACGCATATGTCAGGGTGAAAGTTCGAAGTGATTGAATCTTGTGTGCATATTTCTTCAGAAATACCAATGGAACTGACTTCTTCATCAAATATTTTAAAATCATAAGATGATATGAGCAATGCCGAGAATACGAACAGTATCACAACCGCAAGTGTATTATGTATGTTCGATCCCTTTTTGTTTATTTTCCTCTCCTCGGTTCTTCTGTTAGCGTTCCGGTGTCAAAAATACCAAATCAATTCGATTTTGGCAAGATTTATTTCTTTATGTACCGAAATGACGAACAAATCAGGACTTGACTTTACTTAAGTATTAGCATATATTTCGCGTCTTCAAACGGCATTTATTCCGGTAGTACCGGTAGACCGTTCAAATTCAGGAGGTAGTTTAATAATGACCGAAAATCAAAAGAATTCTGTTGCGGAACAGGATGAAGTGTGGGTTGACGATATTAATTCTCTTCAAGACGAAGAATATACCGAAGCCCAGAAACAGGAGATGAGCGATCTCTACGACTCTTCGCTCAAAGAAATAAAGGAAGGCGAGATAATCGAAGGTAAGATCGTTAACATCGGACCGACGGGAGTAGCTGTCGATATCGGGTTCAAAAGCGAGGGGCTTATACCGCTGGACGAATTCGACGATATCAAATCTCTCAACAGAGGGGACATAATCAGCGTTTTCCTTGAATCAGTGGAAAGCAGCGGCGGCAACCTCGATCTTTCAAAGAGGAAAGCCGATTTCATGAGGATTTGGGAGCAGGTACAGAAAGTACACGACGAACAGTCGATCGTTCAGGGAACATGCCTGAGGAGAGTAAAAGGCGGTATCGTTGTAGATCTGTTCGGGATCGAAGCGTTCCTTCCGGGTTCTCAGATCGACGTATATCCCGTCAGGGATTTTGACGCGCTTATCGGCCAGACAATGGACTTCAAGATCGTTAAGCTCAATGAACTCAGGAAAAATATCGTTCTTTCAAGAAAGATCATACTTGAAAAAGACCTTAACATGAGAAAAGACGAGACTCTTAAAGAGCTTCAAGTGGGAGATACTGTTGAGGCTATCGTAAAGAATATCACCGATTTCGGTGTTTTCGTTGACATTAACGGACTTGACGGACTCATCTACATAACCGATCTTTCATGGGGCAGGGTCAACCACCCGAGCGAGGTCTGCAAACTCGACGAAAAGATCAATATACAGATACTCGACATCGACTACGACAAGAAGAGAGTATCCGCAGGTCTTAAGCAGCTTACACCGCATCCGTGGGACGGCATCGAAGAAAGATTCCCCGAAGGAAGCAAAGTTACAGGTAAGGTGGTCAGCATCACTGATTACGGCGCTTTCATAGAGATCGAAAAAGGTATCGAAGGTTTGATCCACATTTCAGAAATGAGCTGGGTTCAGCACGTTAAACACCCGAGCGCATACCTTCACCTCGGCGACATCATAGAAGCTGTTGTTCTCAACATTAAAAAAGACGAGAAGAAAATATCTCTCGGACTTAAACAGCTTGAACCGGATCCTTGGCAGATTATCGAGAACAAATACCCGGTAGGAACAAAACACAAAGGTATCGTAAGAAGCCTTACCCAGTTCGGCGCGTTCGTTGAGCTTGAAGAAGGAATTGACGGTCTCGTTCACATAAGCGATCTGTCATGGACGAAAAAACTAAAACACGCCAAAGAGATAGTTAAAAAAGGCGAAGAGCTTGAAGTTATCGTTCTCGACATTAATAAGGAAGAAAGAAGAATAGCCCTAGGTTACAAGCAGACGCTTGAAGATCCGTGGGAGGAATTCGCCAAGATACTTGTTGAAGGTTACAAAACTAAATGTAAAGTGACCAAGAAAGTAGACAAAGGTCTTGTAGTAGATCTTGAGGAACCTCCTGTAGAAGGTTTCGCGCCTAAGAACATAGTTCAGGGTTTCAACAATATTAATGAAGGACAGGAACTTGACCTTATCGTTGACTCTTACAACGCCGAATCAAGGAAAGTCTTCATGAAAAGCGATTCAATGGCTTCAAAGAAAGACATTGAGGCGAATGTAGTCAACGCTGAACCTGAAGCGGTTCCGGCAGCGGAAGAACCAAAGGTTGAAGAACCAGCAGTTCAGGAAGAAAAACCTGCTGAAGACACACCCGCAGCGGAATAATTTCACTTTTATCATTATAAAGGGAGTCGGAAGACTCCCTTTTTTATTTCCATTATTATTAATATTAGTTAAATTTGAGTCAATGAAAAAAGTCTATGTACATACGTTCGGATGCAAGGTGAACATCTACGAATCCGAGGTGATAAAGGATATTTTCATGAAGGAAGGATACTCTGTTGTGCGATCAACTTCAGGAGCTGATGTTGTCGTGATCAATACTTGTACGGTAACAGAGAAAGCCGATCATAAATTCCTGCATCTTCTGAAGAAGGTGAGAAAAGACAATCCTGACGCGCTGATCGTTTCGTTGGGGTGTTATACTCAGCTTGAATCGGATAATGAAGTTCTGAAAGCTGATTCGGATATTATTCTCGGGCTGAACAATAAATTCGATGTTCTCGAAGCGGTCAGGGAATTTAAAGGCGGCCAATTCGTTTCGGTACCGGAAGGAAAAGATCTTGAATATGCCGACCACGAGCTTCTGTCGTATCAGGACCATACGAGAGCGTTTCTGAAGGTTCAGGACGGCTGCGACAATTTCTGCACCTACTGCACGATCAGATATGCACGAGGGAACTCAAGGAGCCGGAAAAGGGATTCTGTTGTGGCAGATGTGAGGAAACTTGCTGAAAAAGGATTTAAGGAAATTATTCTGACCGGAATTGATCTTGGAAGTTATTCGGACGGTGAAAATTATGGCCTTTATGAGCTTATCAACGATATCCTGCAGGTCGGAGGATTCCGGCTTCGTATAAGCTCGGTCGAGCCGTGGTGCTTCGACGATAAGTTAATCGAGTTGTTCGTGAATGATAAGCGGATATGTCCGCATTTTCATATTCCGCTTCAGTCGGCTTCGCAGAGAATACTGAAGCTGATGAACAGGAAATACACTATTTCTGAGTTCGACATCCTGATCGAAAAGCTTTCGAAGCGGAATGATGTGTTCATCGCTACAGATATCATCGTAGGATTTCCGACCGAAACTGATGAAGAGTTCGAAGAGTCTGTTGATTATCTCAAAAATTCAAAGGTCACCTTCGCCCATGTTTTCTCTTACTCGGACAGACCATACGCTCCTTCAAGGAAGTTAAAGCCTAAAGTACCGCAGAATACGATCGTGAAAAGGAGCAGAAAATTAAGAGCGGTCTCCGAAGCAAAACTTCATGCGTTCTATACATCGCAAAAGGGAAAAGAAAAAGAAGTGATAATCGAAAAAATTACTGATAGAAAAAACGGAATTTTTACATATTCAGGTCTCAGCGGAAATTACATCCCGGTCTCATTTTCTTCTGACAAGGTTTACAGGAAAGGAGAATCAGTTAAATACATTCAGGAAAATGATTAATTCGATTGCCAAAACCTCTTAAAATAGCTTATTTTTAGACGGTATTTCAACGGAGAGGCGATGGAAAAACTTGAGAAGGGCGGAATATATCATAATTTTTTACTTGAAAGATCGGAATTCAAGCGGGAGATAAATGCGGAGCTTATGTCCTTTGTTCACACTGGTACAGGAACAAAGCTGACAGCGGTTAAGAATGACGATGACAATAAAACATTCTGCATTTCATTCAAAACGATACCTGAAGACTCAACCGGAGTCGCCCATATACTCGAGCACAGTGTATTATCCGGATCGGAGAAATATCCGGTAAAAGATGTTTTTGCCGAACTTATGAAGGGAGGTCTTTCAACTTTCATGAACGCCTTCACCTCTACCGACGCGACCTATTATCCGTTCTCAACAAGGAACGAAAAAGAATATTTCAATTTCATGAGCGTATATCTTGATACAACTCTGCGGCCCCTTCTTAAGAAGCACACTTTTATGCAGGAAGGATGGCATTATGAGCTGAACGGCAGGGATGAACCTCTGGAATATCAGGGAATTGTTTATAATGAAATGAAAGGGGCTATGTCGAACCCTTTGAGGCAAATGTCAGTATATATTTCAGAAACTCTGCTGCCCGGCTCAACATATTCATTCAATTCGGGCGGAGATCCTGACGAGATCACCGATCTTACATATGAGAAGTTTTTAGATTTTCACAAAAAATACTATCATCCAACTAACGCTCATATTTATCTCTACGGAAACTCAGATATAAAAAAGGAACTCGAATTCATAGACAAAAACTACCTGTCCGGTTATGAACGCTCTGAACCAAAGATAATTATCAGAAGAGGGGGCAGGATCGAACCGATGAAGGAAAAGGATTATTATTATCCTTTAAATTCTTCAGAACCTTCAGAAAGAAAAACATACATAGCTCTCTCAACAATAATCGGAAGACCCGAAGATGTCGAGCTTAGCCTAGCTATGCATCTGATCAGCAATATTATTTTCAATTCTGACGCGTCGCCTTTAAAGCAGGCTGTCATGAAATCAGGCATAGCTGGAGACTTTTCCGGGTACTTCGACGATTCTCAGCTTGAAACATATGTAACATCATACATTTCAGGGTCGGAACCTGAAAACAAAGACAGATTTATTGATATTTATTTTGACATCCTGAATAAAATGGTTTCGGAAGGTATAGATAAAGAGCTTATACTTTCAGAGATCAATCATCTTGAGTTCAAACAGAAAGAGAAAGAAATATCATCTATGCGAGGGCTGATCTATCTTAACAGGATACTTCACCTGATCCAGTACGACATTGACATTTTTGAAAATATAAATATTAATCATGTGATCTCAAATATTAGAAAAAAAGCGACCGAAGCCGACTTTCTTGAAAAAATAATTGAAAAGTATCTTATGAGAAGAGAAGTCACCGCAGTAGTTACAATGATACCTGATGTCGGACTGTCAGATAAAAAGTTAATAAGAGAAAATAAAAAACTCAGGGAACACAAAAATACTCTCTCGGAAGTCCAGACTGAAGAACTGATCGGTGAAACCGCGAGGTTCAAAGCTGAGCAGGAAGCCGAAAATAAAGAAGAGGACATTGCAAAAGTTCCGAAGCTTAGGGTCACTGATATACAGAGCAAAATAATCCTTACGGTGCCTGACCTGATAGATCTTGGCGGAACTTATCTTTACTCAAATGAATATTTTACAAATGATATAGTATATCTGAGCATAGGTTTCGATCTGAGCAGCGTACCAGTGGATCTTCTTCCCTACCTGACCCTGCTTACTGATCTTTTCAGGGAAGCCGGGACGAAAAAGCGTCCCTACGATGTCTTATACAAGGAAATATCAATGTATTTCGGGGGATTCGACTTTGCTCTGACCATGCTGGACAACGTTAAAGATCCGATGAAGTTCACACCAATCCTGTACTTCGAAATTAAAACACTAAAAAAGTATATATTCAAAGCCGGAGAAATACTCAAAGACCTTATTTCAAATAAGGATTATTCAAATTTCGAAAGAGTCAAAGAAGTTCTTATCAGCAGGCATCAGCAGAGAGAAGTCGGCCTGAAATCCGAGGGCTACGATTATTCCGTTACAAGGCTTAAAGCCTGTGTAAGCGAACGCGGCAAATTTCTGGAGATGGTAAAGGGTCTTACTTCATACTACACCACTAAAAAAATATATGACAATATAGATTCTGAACTTAATGGCGCGCTCGGTAAATTGAAGCTGCTTTCTGCATACATTTTCAACTCAAATAACATTCACTTCGGTGTTGTATCAGATTCTGACGGCATAAGGGCGGCAAATGAACTTTGTCTGGAGATCAAAGCTCTGATGTCAGATCGTCATGTACCTGAATTAAAAATGAAGAAATATCCTGACTTTACTCTCAACGAGGCCTTTTTAACAAGTTCTGAAGTCGCTTTCGTTTCGATGGGCGGAAATTATCCTGTCACAGGATCTGAATATAACGGATCTTTTGAAGTAGTAAAAAATTACCTTTCATCAGATTACCTCTTCGAGAACATAAGGCTCAAAGGAGGCGCGTACGGTGCGTGGATATATTTCAACCCGTTCTCGGGATTCCTGTCGATGACAAGCTACAGAGACCCTAATGTAGGCAAAACGGTCGAGGCTTATAAGAAAATTCCGCAGAACCTAGAAAAATTCAGAATGAGCGAAGAATCCTTCACAAGCATCAAGATAGGCGCGTACGCAGCCTTCGATCCACTTCTCAGTCCTTTCGCGAAAGGAAAGAAGGCGAGGGAGGA
Organism: Candidatus Delongbacteria bacterium; assembly: GCA_036721445.1. GTDB lineage: Bacteria > UBA4055 > UBA4055 > UBA4055 > UBA4055 > UBA4055. The sequence goes on along the minus strand of DAIMKZ010000028.1, from coordinate 1,647 downwards.
TATGCTTACCGGAATAGATCAGGAATATGTCGAAAAGACAGTCTGCGGCATATTAAATACAAAGCAGAAAGACATTATTGAGTACGCAGGGCTTTTCAGGGAATTCTTAGAAAGGTCGATCATAACCGCGATAGGGAATGCGGATAAAATAAAAAAAGACGGCGCGATATTCGATAAACTGACGGAAATAATCTGACCGGGAGGTAAAAATGAAAATGAAAATATATTTAACGGCCGTTCTGACTCTGCTGATTCTTATCTCGTGTACACCGGAACTTGAGGACGATTATGTCAGGATCGACTTTTCCAAATTCAATGAGTATCAGCTGTCGGACTTATCGGATATCGTCTTTTCAAAAGCGGTATATTATGCCGAAATGTCAAGAAACGGGATATCGCTTGATACTGTTGCCTATACTGAAAATGCTCTGCTGAAATATAACGGCATCACAAACTATGAATATGATGAATACAGCTGTAATTTAGGCAATGATTCCAACCTCTACGCAGTTAAATATGATTCGGACTCTCTTTATTTCAGAAAAATATACAGACAAAATAGCCTGGTCTACGGAGATACTCTTTTCCGTATCGTTTTGACAAATCCGGATCTGACAGACACTATATTAACCTTCGATTCAATACAATTCACCAGCATTCTGACCTTATCTGAAGATTCGGTCGCGTCTTATATCGACAGCCTGAACAACTCGGCAAAATGGTATAAACCGTACAGGCAGTGGCAGGATGAAATAATAAACCTATATAGATAAAGAGTCCATAATAGCCGATGCGATCACAAGATCGTTCCTGTCGGTGATCTTTATGTTGAACGAATTGCCCTGAACTACACTTATGACAGGTTGCCTTCCAAGTACTGTCTCTCCGAATTTTTCAAGCAGTGCCGAATCGTCAGTTGCATTGAATTTATTTTCTTTTGCGGCATTATGACACTTTTTTATCAGGCCGAACCTGAATGTCTGCGGGGTCTGTACTGAGATCAGATCGTTCCTGTCCAGAGTCGATCCGACGTAACTGTCTGACAACTGTTTTATGGTATTTACCGGCTTTATACCTACAATTGATCCATCCGCATCGCTAAGGGAATTTATGCACTCAGTTATTATTTCGTGGGAAATGAAAGGTCTTACAGCGTCGTGTATAAGTATTATGTCGTCATCGTCTGTATCAATGTTATCGAGTGCTTTAGAAACGGAATCCTGCCTGGTCAAACCTCCCGGTATGATGCGCTTAAGCTTAGTAAAATTATATCTTTCCACGATATTATGCCTTACGAAGTCAATATCTTCTTCAGGAACTGTTATAACTATTTCGTCGATCTGTTCCGTGATCTGAAATCTGTGAATAGTATGAGCCAGTATAGGCTTGTTTCTTATCTCGATATACTGTTTTTTTGTGTCGGACCCCATCCTATGACCCGAACCACCCGCGGTTATAAGCGCTATCGTTTTAGACAAATTGCCCTCCGTTATTGACACATAAATTTAGTATATCAAGACCTTAATGTCAATATTACAATTTTTAAGCGTAAAAAAATACCTTGCATTTAAAATTTAAACTCTTATATTTTGGTTCCTTGAAATAGTTTGCGTTCCAAATACAATAATAAATGACAGTTGTAAATAA
>DAIMKZ010000027.1:0-25830 GCA_036721445.1 Candidatus Delongbacteria bacterium | reverse complement strand
CAGGGCCTTCGTACTTGTTTTTTCTTTCTTCTTCATCTCGCCTATTTCAATGAACTACGCTGTTTTGTCAGCGGGTCGTAAATGTATCATAATATTTTTCCTAAGTCAAGACATTTTTTTTAGAATTTAACATTTCTTTTAAAAAAAATTAACTCTATTTTAAAGAAATTTTCCATAATTTCGGTTTCAGAAACTTATATAATTTTGTATAGTGTTAAATAATTGATATTAAAGTAGTGTGCAAAATAACAACACTAAACTATTCGAGGTCGATCATTTTAACGCCGTCTAGCTTGTAGTCCTTTTCTTTGATCTTAGTGATCTTCTTCATTTCATTGAGCGTATCTTTAATTCTGTATGCCTGTTCCTTTATCACGGTCAGGTTCTTTTGAACATTCTTATCGTCAGGAAGAAGTCCCGAAAGTAAAGTAGATCTGCCTATTATAACACCTAGAGGAGTATTTATCTGATCGTTTGCAGTAACGGCCGCTTTCGTTATTGACTCAAGCTCCTTTAACTCAAGTTTCTCCTGCTCATATTTTTCCACTTCGGTCATATCCTTATTAATTATTACCGATCCTGTGATCTCATTATTTTCTATCAGATGCGAGATGGTAGCTGAAAAGTGAATTTCATTCCCGCAGCTATTCCTTATATAACAGGAAATATTTGATGAGTTCTTTTCTGACTTCAAGGCTGTAAGAACGGATTCGGATGTTTCGGTAGAATACAGTTCTGAAATATGCTTACCCGTCAGTAATTCGGGATCAGTATCAAGGATATCCTTCATAGCTCTATTGATTTTTTTAATTTTCATTTCTCTGTCCACTGTGACCAATATCTCGCCTATGTTTTCAATAATTCTTTCAGTGTAAGCTTTCTCGTACATAAGTTCTGAGGTTCTCTGTTCAACCTGCTTCTCCAAATTCTGGGCATACTGCCTGTTCTCTTCTATGAGATCGAGATTCTCGAGAGCGACCGCGCACTGATTTCCGAAGAACTTTAAAACTTCGCCCGATTCAGAGTTGAAAATGCCCGGTATAGTCCGGTGTTCTACATAAATTATTCCCAGAACTTTATTCTCCTTGATCATAGGTACGCACATTATTGACTTAAGCTTAAGGTTGATTATGCTGCGCTTCCCGTCGAATTCCTGGTCGTTCAGAGCATCCTTGATCATTATTACTTCTTTCTCATGCAGCACCTTGTTTATCACAGTAGATGACAGTTCCTGAACAGAATCTTCCGGGCTTTCTTTATCCATGTTCATTGAATAAGCTATCTCAAGTTCCGAACCGTTCCTGACAAGTATGAGATACCCCCTTTCAGCACCCGTAAATTCCAGTGATTTAGAAATAATTATTTCAAAAATACCTTCCTTGCTGAAAGTTGTCATAAGCTTTTCGGTTATACTTAAAACCTGCTGAAGTTTTTTGCTTTCGGTTTCTTCATGAGGAGGAATGACGCTTCGGAGGCTTTCTATTTCCGCGATGCTGTTGAAAAAAGTTTCTTCACTGCTTATCGAAAATATATCGCTGTCACTCGAAGTAACAGGCTTGTTTTTTTTATCATTTTTTTCATTCATTTTCTGACTTCCCCTCCCTGATTAGACTGTACATGAGCTCTTCCGCAGATCTTCTGTCATTTTCAATATCGCCGTTAAGTATAGCTTCAACAATAATATTCTTTATCTTTCCTATCTTAGGACCCGGATTCTCATTGAGTGCCTTCATAATATCCTCACCCGTTATTGGCGGTTTGAAATTCCTTAGCCTGTCCTTTTCTTCCACTTCCTGAAGTTTAATCGTAAGAAGATCAAAATTCTCGAGATATTTTCTCAATTTGTTTTTATTAGCCGTTGTTATATCCGCCCTGCAGAGAAGCATTAGATCCTCGACGGCATCACCACCTTCGAAAAGAAGCCTTCTGACCCCTGAATCTGTGACTTCTTCCTGGGCAAGAGATATCGGCCTGTGATGAAGTTTAATTATCTTTACGGCGTAATCGGTCAGTTCGTTGGACCATTTCAATCTCTTTGCGATCACTTTAAACATCTCAGAGCCTTTCTCGTCATGAGCATGAAAAGTCCATCCCTGCCCTTTCTTGAAGTATTTTGTGGAGGGCTTCCCGATATCATGCATCAGAGCGGCGATCCTCAATTCCTTTTTATCCGTTGCTTTTGAAATGCTGTGAAGAACTTTCAGCGTATGAATGAAACCATCCTTATGCCTTATACCGTCTATTTCATCAATTCCCTTTAAGGCTGTTAATTCCGGAAATATCTGCTCAAGCAGACCGCATTTGTACATCAGATATACTGCTTTAACCGGACTGGCTGAAGAAATCATCTTGAAGAACTCGTCGGTTATCCTTTCCGCTGATATAGTTTTTGTCTTTTCAGCATTTCTCGATAAAGCTTCAAAAGATGATCCTTCTATTCTGAAACCGAGTACGGACGAGAATCTAATGCATCTGAGCATCCTTAAAGGATCGTCGCTGTAAGTAATATCCGGATCAAGGGGTGTTCTCAAAATTTTGTTTTCCAGATCAGACAAACCGTTAAAATGATCGATCACTTCCCCGAACTCACCGTTTAAAACAGGCAGAGCCAGTGCGTTGACAGTAAAATCCCTCCGTAACAGATCGTTGTAAAGACTTGAATTTGAAACAACCGGTTTTCTTGATCCCGATATATATTTCTCGGACCTTGCTGAAACGAACTCGACAGACTGTTTCCTGAACACTATTTTTGCCGTTTTGAACCTTGGATATTTAATGACCTTCTTCCTTCCGAGCAGTTCAGCTGTCTTTTCTGCAAAAGATATCGAATCACCTTCGACCACAAAATCGATATCCTGAGATTTTATTCCCAGCAGATGGTCTCTTACAAATCCGCCTACGGCGTAGGATTTTATTCCTGTCAGGTCAGATACCCGGGACACTGCTTTCAATATTTCTTTATCGATCACCGGTTCCATAACATGCAAATTATCAATAAATTTGGCGCTTGTCAAGATTAACATTCGATAAAATCATCAAATAATTATTTCTTTTTTCTTGACATAAGCGTGTCTTGTTATTAAATTGTAAACCAATCATTCATTCGAGAGCAGGCGCAGTGCCAAGCCCTTGATGTGTGAAGGTGGAGAGTAATACGATAATAGCTTGATTAAAATAAAAACGGAGTGATTTATGAAAAAGTTTGTGGCCTCTGTCATTGTTCTTGCAATGGCAATAAGCTTAAGCGCTCAATTCAAAAGCGGTATGGACTTTAGGACCAGAGCTGAGATGTTCAGCATGAACGAGAACGAGTCCGTCTGGAGAAGAATAACAGATTTAAGGTTTAAACCCTGGATGACTTATACTCAGAACGAGTATCTTTCCGCTAAATGGGTAATCGAGATCGGTGACATCGGTTTCGGTAATCAGGCACAGGGCGGTGCAATGGGAACTGACGGAATAAATGTTGAAACCAAAAACATGTTCCTTCAGGTAACACCTAACAGCGACCATACAGTTGTCGTAGGTCTTCAGCCTTATAAAGATTTCCACGCTCTTCTGCTTGACTGGGATATTGCCGGTGTTTCATGGAGAAGCAAGTATTCCGTAAAAGGAAATGAACTCAGATCATACTTCGCATGGTTCGTATCTGCCGATCAGGATGAAGAACTTATTGACGATACGACATACAGTTTCGGCAACACTGAATTTGTTGCGGATCTTGAGTATCAGTTGAACGACAGGATGAAAGTCGGTGTTAACAATATCATAGAATTCTCAAGACAAAAAACTGATTTTGACAATATTCACGCAAAATCTATAAACTTGTGGTCTGCGCCTTATTTTGCAGGAACATTCGATAAATTCTATGTTGAAGCCGTTGTGGCAGCTAATAACATTAAGCCTGATAATAAAGTGATCTACGGAGACGGTGACGAAGGATACACTCCTGAGCATACAGGGATAGCATTCAGCCTAAAAACAAAATATGATATTAACGAAGAAGCAAAAGCAAGATTCAACTTTTTCTTCAGGGACGGGGACGGAAGCGAAGAGGCCGGCTGGAACGTATTCTACGGAATTCACTCATACTACAACACAGGTCTCGTCATATTGACCGAAGCAAGCTGCGGTCTTGATAAGGTCGACGAAACGGTTTACAGCCCTTTAACATCATATCTCGCTCCTTGGGGAAACGCAGGGATAATCCTTCCAGCTGTATTCTTCGATTACGACATCACAAAACAGATGAAAAGCATGCCTTTTATAAACAAGACCGTTCTTTCAATGGGACTCGGTTACGGACTCACGGCAGTTGAGATAGAGAGGCTTGGAGATGACGGACAGTACAGGCCTGAAACCTACATCGGAACTGAGTTAGATCTTAAAGCCGACATCCAAATGTTCGATAACCTGAATGTCGTACCTTATTTTGCTGTACTTTTTGCGGGAGACTGGTATGATTATGAAGGAGATCACGCGCCGTTCACCAAATTCGGTATAACTCTGAATACAAAGCTAAAGTAAGGAAGGTTGATATATGAAAAAATTAATTTCAACATTCATTCTGATATCCCTGGCTGCCGCTTTTGCACAGGTGAAGTTCGGTATGGATATGAGAATGCGTTCAGAGCTGCAGAACCTCAATTCCACCAATGCCGACAAGCAGATATACGACAGAATGGTGGATGTAAGGTTAAGACCTGACATTTCCTACACAATTAATGACTATATGTGCGTTAAAGCTGTTTTTGAGATCGGAGAACTTCAGTACGGTTCTGCGGGCGGTGCTTTGGGTACAGACGGTAAGAATCTCGAAACCAAGAATGTTTACATAGACATTAAACCGACGCAGAATCATCTTTTCAGACTTGGTCTTATGGCTATAAAAGACGCTCACAGTGTAATAGTTGACACTGACCTTGCGGGTTTACTGTGGAAAGGAAAATTCGAGAACTATGATGTCAATATGGGATGGTTCGCTGTACTGGACAACGACGAAATATACAATGACGCTGACGAACATACATACAGTCTGGGAACTACTTTAATTATGCTTGATCAGTCCTACAGACTGAATAAATACCTTAAAATGGGTATTAACAACATTTTCGTGATGGACAGAACTGAATATATTGACGGAGTAAACCGTGATGCAGTAAGTATTTTCTTTGCTCCCAGAGCGGAGATCAGCATCGGCAAGTTCTTTCTTGACGGCCAGTTCATAGCCAACAATAAGTATGCCGAATACAAAAATGTTGGTGAAGTACCCGGATTCGTTCAGCCTCAAGACCCAGACGCTTTGGGTCTGGCAATGAGCGTTAAATCAAGATTTGAAATGGATTCGAGAACAACATTCCGTGCAAACTTTCTTTTCAGAGGCTGTCAGGAAAACAGATGGGAAAATTATGAAGCTTTTAAGTCTTTCTACGATACCGGGCTTGAAATTCTGAATGAGAACCCTAACGGAATATATTATCACAATCCTATGCAGGGATTCAAGGTTGAATACATGGGAATATCACATGAGCTCGGTTTGGTAGTTCCCTCAGTTTTTGTAGATTGGAAATATAGAGACAATGTCACTTTTACAGGCGGATTCGGATTTATTATGAACGATTCTTTTGACTACGGTAAAAGAATTGATTTCTCAGATCCTAACAGTGTAGTAAATGATGATGTATTCATAGCCTGGGAGATGGATTTTAAAGCAGATATTGTTCTGTATGATAAACTGCAGCTTTTACCTTATTTTGCTTTCATGGTTCCTTCAGAAAACTTTGCTTACAACAAAGTCGGAAGTCTGGAGAACTTTGACGATGATCTTGAACCCGCAACGGATCTTCAGTTCAAGGTAGGTATGACTACAAAATACAGTTTCTAAACAAAATCAATGAAATAAAAAAAGCGGGAATATCCCGCTTTTTTTATTTCATAACCTTTACTAGAAAGGCAGATCGTCCATAGGTTCGGATTCTTTGTCGGAACCGTTACCGGGATTCTCATCACTCTCTGATGAAGATGTATCGTCCCTTTTAACTGAAAGATTTTTAACAACATTACCGATTATCTCAGTAATGTATTTTCTAACGCCATTCTCGTCATCCCATGATCTGGTGGATATCTTACCGTCGATGAAAACCGTCATACCTTTTTTCAGGTATTCACCGGCGTACTCGGCCTGTCTTGCGAAAAGAACTATATTATGCCAGTCGGTTTTCTCTTCCCAAGCTTCGTTCCTTTTGACCCTTTCGCTCGTGGCGAGTGAAAATTTCGCTATCTGAACACCGCTCGGTGTATATTTTACTTCCGGGTCTTTTCCAAGATTTCCGATAAGAAATACTTTGTTTACGCTCGGCATCGCCATCTCCTTGTTTTACTTTAAATATTTATTCATATTAAGATTCATAGTCATAGAAAGTTCATTATTCATCTCACCGTTAACAAGATAAGAAAAATCGAACCCGAAATCCATAAAAAGTATTGTAGCTCCCAGCGACAACCCTGAAAACTGTTCATTCTTAGTGGCTGTTCCTATATTCATATCTCTTAAAGAAAGATCGTAACCTGCTCTTACAGTAAGGTTTTCTTTGGCATCGAACTCCACTCCTGCTGCAGTTCTTGTTCTTCCTTCAAAATAAAGATCGTTCTGGATCATCAGTTTCAGAGGCAGTTTCTCTACCCTGTATCCTATGCCTGTTTTGACAAATCCCCCAACATCTTCATTTTTGTCGTAATATTCACTGATCTGAAATCCGATATTAAATATACCTGCAGCTAAATATATTTTATCTGAAAACAATCTGTAGGAAGAGGCAAAATCAAAAACCATCCCGGAGGAACTGTATTCATTATTAATAGAAGAATAAATATATTTCACGTTTGTTCCCAGCATAACTTTATTCAATTCACAACCGGATGAAAGAACGAACATTGTCTCGTATGGAGAATAATCACTGCCGGTATCAATATCCTCGAATTTCCCGTAACTTATCGTAAATATTGAAACGGCCAGCGGTACCTTTTTGTACAGCAGATCAGGATGCGAGAAGGTAATAGAGCCTGAATTCACATCCGAAAAATGATTATGATAGGATGATATGAAATAAATACTGTTCTGTTCGGCAAGGAACGATGGATTAGAAACGGCATTTGGGGCATAAGAGGCCACTGCAAAATCAGAACTTCTTAGTCCGGTAGTTCTTGAATTTATATCAGCTTCTGATATGAAATAAATACCGGCGTATGAAGCTAAAGGTAAAAGTATTAACAAGATAATTCTCATCATTTGCCTCCGTACATTAATTATATCATTTTGTTCAGTACAAGTCAAGCGATCAAATATAATTTTATATACTTAATACTTGATAATTCTATTTAACTTGTTTAATATTGGCATAGTTCACAGTTCACAGAGGAAATTTAATGACTGCACCAATTATTCAGCTCAGGAATATTGAAAAATCTTTTACGGATAATCCTGTCTTTACCGGCTTTGATATTGAGATCAAACATGGAATTCTAACCGCGATAATAGGACCTAACGGATGCGGAAAAACAACTTTATTCAAGATCATACTCGGAATCACTGACATTAACAGCGGTGAAATTCTTAAACCTGATAATAACATCTTTGGCTTTATGATAGATGACATTCTCCCTTACGGTCATCTAAGTTTGTCTCAGAATATGACCGCTTTATCTAAACTGAACAAAAAGAAAGTTACGAAAAAACAGATCGGCCAGATAATATCAGATACTTTTTGCGATAAAATTAAATCAAAGCCTTTCAAAAACCTGTCAGCCGGGCAGAAAAAAAAAGCAATGTTCGCCCTTACTCTTTTAAATAACCCCGAAATATTGATACTGGACGAACCACTGAACTCACTTGATCTAAAAGAGCGTATAGATATGATCTCTTCGATCCGATATCAGTGCCGCGAACTTCATAAAACTGTAATTATAAGCTCGCACGATCTTGAAAGCCTGTATGAGATCTGCGACGAGTTCTGTTTTATAAAAGAAGGCCGAATATTCTCAAAATTTTTAAAACAGGACATTACTTCCGACGACCTGACCGCCGGTTATCTTGATATCTACCGTTAATTTGAATGTACACACAATTAATCTTGACATTTTGTTCAAATAGTAATATTTTTCGAACTGAAAATAAAGGTAAAGAAAGGAGTCTTTCATGAGAAAATTAATTTTGCTGGCAGTGCTTGTCGGGTTGTCGTTTGGAGCTTTTGCTCAGGATTATGACAAGCAGATCAAAGAAAACGAAGATAAGATCGCCAAGATTGAAAAAGATATTACGGATATTGAAACAAAGATCAAAGCTTCAAAAGATAAGATCAAAGAAACCGAAGATAAGATCGAAAAGCTTAAAAGCGACAAAAAAGAGATCGAAAATAACATTAAGAAGCTTGAAGAAGAAATTAACAGCCTTAAAAAATAATACCCCTTTCTGAAAGGGTATTTCAATATGAATGAGATAATAACCCTTGGTAAGCTGATCCCGTTGGTAAACGATATTCCGGATTATCCCAGGGAAATAAATGAAATTGCAAAAAGCATAAAAGGCGATAGTTTTGATGTATCTTCTATAGCTGATTACATAATTGAAAAGAAGGCATTCCTCGATGTCTTCTGCAATCTTAATCCGGATATCGCCAGATCGAAAGATATTAAGAAAAGGATCATAGAAGCAATTAGCAAACTCGATAATACTTCTTTAAGAAATATCATGTTCACTTGCTCTCTATTGTCTCTTAACATCAACGAAATGACGGATCTGGTCTTAAAAAAGATAATAATGTCTTCATATATCTGTAAAGATATAATCGATAAAGTGAATTTTTACAGAAAAACAAAACACAATCCTGAAAATTTTTTTCTTTATGCTCTTTTTCACGATATCGGAGAACTGTTCGTCGCATTTTACTTTCCGGAACGGATGAAAGAAGAACTGATGAGAAATCCGAACCATATAGATTTTTCGCACATTAACAGCATCGTTGCCCATAACGAGGCTGGATATATGATGGCGAGAAAATGGATGCTTCCGTCTATATTCTCATATATTTGCCTTAATCATAATAAACTCGAATACAGAAAATTTACTGCTGATTTCATTTATATTATCAATGCCATTGCGGTATCTGACGCTGTAGCTCTTGAACTGTTAAACTACGAAACTCCTTTCACTAACTCATGGGATGTCGGTCATTCAATATACAAGATCGGTTTAAGGGAGGACGACATTTACACCGAATCCGGTATAATCGGGTATTCTGAAAAGAAATCAGTGAAGATACTAAGTCTTTTCAATCTCAGATAGATCGTCTCCGCCAGGATTGAAATCAGAAAGTATTTTTCTTACTTCACCGGCATCTTCACACCCGAATACACTCTTTTTTAAATTCTTGATCCCTGAAATATTTCTGAAGTAATTCTGATACAGTTTCCTCATTTCAAGCACACCCTTTCTTTCCCCAAGATACTGAACGGACAGGTCGAAATGTTTCAGGCATAACCTTTTTCTTTCTTCAAACTGAATTTCTTTTTCATACTTTCCCGTCCTCATCATATCTTTAGCCTGCAGGAATATCCATGGATTTTTTACAGCCTCTCTTCCGATCATGACACCGTCGCATCCGGTATATTCGAACATCCTGAGTACATCTTCTGGATCAGTAACATCACCATTCCCAATGAGAGGTATTTTCAATCCTTTCTTCAGTTTCTTTATGTATTCCCAGTCTGAGATACCTTTGAATTTCTGCGCCTTAGTTCTCGGATGAAGCGTCATCATGGCAATACCTGATTCTTCAAATATCTTCGCAGTCTGAAAAATATTTATGCTTGAATCATCCCATCCAAGACGCGTCTTTGCGCTAACGGGAATATTTACGGCTTGAACAACGCTTTCGCATATCCTTGAAAGAAGAGGCAGGTCTTTCAGGATCGCAGATCCGCTCCCGTGACCTGATACAGTAGGTGCCGGACAGCCGAAATTGATGTCGATCAGTTCAGGTCCGGCCTGTTCGATTATCTTTGCCGCTTCAGCCATGTTTGCCGGTTTTTTACCGAAAAGCTGTATTGCAACAGGCCTTTCTTCAGCCAGTATCCTGATCTTATCAAGAGTCTTTTTATTTTCGTAGATCACTGCGTCAGAATTTACGAATTCAGTGAACATGAGATCAGCTCCGCTCTCTTTGATAATGAGCCTCAAAGGAATGTTAGTATAACCGTCCATTGGCGCTAGGATGAGCGGCCTGTCAAGCTCTAAGGTTGATAACTTTATCATAATTTATTGAGGCTCACAAATTGTGAAACGGAAATAATATTAATATCAGGCATTTTCAGCATGAATTCACTTACAGTATTGTAGCTGTTTTCATCGGCATCTATCACTATCAGTACATCCTGTCCGTCTGAGACATTCCTGAATACTCTCTCGATCTCAGAAGTATCAGTTCCTTTACTGAAATATATAACCTCCTGATCAGTGAAAGGAACTCCATACTGAGCGGAAAGCAGAGCTGAATACGTCGTTCCCTGATCGTTGCTTTCTATATAATACAATCCTCTCTTGCTGATATTCTTTATTAAAAAGTCCATAGTATTAAAATCGCTTATAACCTTTGATCCTTTGTAATTGATCACTCCAACAGGATCGGGGATTTGGTCATATATCTTATCCATTACAATACTTATGGTAAAATCGTTCATTCCTTTTATTATCTTATATTTTTCCTTATCGATATTACCTTTATCAGGCTCCATAGGAAGACTTATCAGAACTTCTTTTCCGTATTTACCTGCTTCATTTACTACTTGCGACACAGCCCATCTTCCCGGAACTATTCCGACTGATAGAGGCATCTCAGACCTGAGAAGTTTAGTGATCCATCCGGGACCCCATTCGTCTCCAAGGCAATTGACCAACAGTGCGACATTCCCTCCCAGTTTTATGTTCCCGACAACAAGATCTTTTACTACCCTGAGCTCGAGTACAGCATCTACACTGTCTCCTGATCTGAAATTGAATATAAGTTTATTTGAAAGCTCATGCTCTGTAACCTTGATCACAGGAATGTTATTCTCCCTGAATACTTTCTGAAGAAAATAATTATACCTTGAAAGGCTGTAAGAATCTGGAGCTTTAACATTTTTTGTCCAAAGGGAATCTGTTTTTTTAGAATAAATCCATTTCTTTTCAAAATTCTTCTTAAGAAGTTCTTTATCTATCTTTTCGAATTCATCTGTTATACTGATACTGTCTGTTATGTCTTTAATAAGTAAAGAAATGTCGGGAGTCTGATCTTCAACATTGATCGAATCTAGATAAAACAGTATCGAATTTAAGGCTATCAGCAGGAGTACAACTGCATAAAATACATTTTTTTTATTCAATTATTTCAGATCCTCCCAGAAAATCATTTTGTAAATAGTATCTTTTTCAGAATATTTACGGAAAATGAATTTTGAATATCCTGTGAGGTTTATCACTTCTTCACCGGAGTAAAAACTTATCCTGAAAGAAGTAAAAACAGTCGTATCCGGCATTGATGTGTGCTGAGGAAATTCTGTGTTAAAAACCAGATCTATCTTTGTGAAAGACCGGAACATTCTATTTGTTATTATCACATCCTCTTCCTTTGTCCAAGAGCCAAAAACACCTTCATTTTCGTACTGGAAAACAAAATCATCATCAAGTATTTCATTATACAAAAATGAATCCTTAAAAGTATATGAGTAAACAAAATTCCTCATCAGTCCGTCGATCGTTTTATTATTATCAGGGCTATAAATATTTTCAAACATTTCGTAATCGGGTGAAAAAACATTACATGATGCGAACAGCATCGTCAGAATGAGAAAAAGTATGATCCTGAATTTGTTTTTCAAAAAATTGCCGTCATATTATTTTATCAGCAGTTCAGCTATCTGAACTGCGTTAAGAGCTGCGCCTTTTAACAGCTGATCCCCGCTGATCCACATTGAAATACCGTTCCTGAAAGCCGAATCTTTTCTTATCCGTCCTGCGAAACAGTCAAATTCACCTTCAGCGTTTACAGGCATAGGATACCTGTTCTTATCCGGTTCGTCAATTAATTTAATTCCCTTTGAATTTCTCAGAAGATCCCTTACATCATCAGGCTTAACATTTTTTTCTGTTACGAATGTTACCGACATCGAATGGACAGACTTTACCGGGACTCTTACGCACGTAGCGCTTAATTTTATTTTATCGTCATGAAGTATTTTTCTGGTTTCATTAACCATTTTTATTTCTTCTTTTGTATAACCAGAACCGGTAAAAGAATCGATGTGCGGTATCAGATTAAATGCTATGGGGTATTTGAAAACAGACATTTCAGGCTTGATACCTTTTGAAATATTCATTATCTGTTCTTCAAGTTCATTGATGCCTTTCATACCCGCACCCGAAACTGACTGATAAGTGGAAACTATGATCTTCTTTATTCCCGAATGCTTATATACAGGATAAAGAGCCATGAGCATAATGGCCGTAGTGCAGTTCGGGTTGGAGATAATGCCTTTATGAAGGGATGCATCTCCCGGATTGATCTCGGGAATTACAAGAGGAACCGAAGGGTCGTTCCTGAAGCAGGAGCTGTTGTCGATCACAACCGCTCCTGAAAGAGCGGCTATCGGAGCATATACGGAACTTACTGACGAGCCTGCTGAGAACAATGCGAGATCAAATCCGTCAAAGCTGTCTTCTTTCATTACTTCGACAGCATGCTCTTTTCCTCCGAAACATATGATCTCGCCGGCCGATCTTTTTGAAGCGAGCAGCTTAATTTCAGATACCGGAAAATTCCTTTTTTCAAGCACTTCCAGCAGCTTGCGGCCGACAGCCCCGGTCGCTCCGGCGACAGCTACTTTATATTTTTTCCTTCCCATCCTGTTCCCTGCACTTAATAATTTCTTTGATTTTCTTACCTTCCTTGAATATTGTAAGGTATATATTCCCGATGTACCTGTCCTCTAATTCCGTATCGCATATACTGCTGATAGTTCTGAATATCTCATCTTCTCTACTCAGGTCCTCTACAGTTTCTTTTACATTCAGAGTACCGATTACGAGTTTTAGCCTGTCTTTCAGCAGATCGAATATCCGGCTGTCGATATTGTCTATCTCTTTTCTTATTGCCTCAATGTCTTTCAATTTTTTTTATTCTTCCCGTATTGAATTTTCTGGAATATGTCGGTTATTTTCTCTCTGTAAATAAGCATAATTACAGATATTAAGGCCATTACGAAAGAAAATATTAACAGAATTATCGGGTTATAAATGTATGCAGGAATGATATAGCCGGTCAGAGGACACTCTTTCTGAGCCGTGAACATCGGGAGTACCGATGATATCTTTCTGCTGCCCGCTGATGCCTGAGAAAGTTCGTACTTTTCTGCCGATTCCTTCATTCTGTTATACAGCTCGCCATTTCCGTAGCTTTCCTTGAGCTCATTGCGCACTTCGTCGAGTTCATTCAGCAGTTCCGCTTTTTTGTTGTTATATTCTTTTCTGCCGAGTTCTTTTTTCAGTTCATCTTCATTAAGAATAAGATCATCAAATTCTTTCTGTACCGAATTATATCTGGTGTGGAAGCTGTTCTCTGAATTCTGCATTATACATAAAGCTTCAAATCCCCACCTTGACGGCATTATCTGACATATCTCAGGTATCGGGGCGCTCTTATTTATAAACAGGAATCTGCTCATGTCCTCAAATTCCACAATGAAACCTCCGAAAATTATCTGAGGAACAAGAATAAGAGGAATGATATTCTGCGCCGCTTTTGAAGTCAGCTTAGGTATCGATGATATCGCCATACCCATACATATCCCGCTAACTGAAATAAAAGTCGTTATCGCCAGATACTCAAAGAACAGCTCCCTGATCCCCATTATCCAGAAACCGAGGCTGAGGAACAGAATGTTCTGCACTACAGAGAAGATAACGAGTGTAAAAAACTTAGACAGATAGTACTCAAGGCTGTTTATGTCTAGCATTTTCTCCCTTAAAAGAATCGAAGCGTCCCTGATGATCTCGTCAATACTGTTAGTCAGCGCAAAGAAGATCGTGACTATAGTGGAAAGGAATACGAAGGTTATTAGATACTTATTGTCATATAACGAATACTTTTCCCCCGGAGAATATCTAAGAAGCAGACCAATAATTATTCCGAGAAGAGGCGCTTCCAAGAAAGTGATCGCAAGATTTGACTTGTCTCTAAGCTTGTTTAAAAAATTCCTCTGCAGAAGTACTGTGAACTGCGAAAAAAGCGCTTTCAGGCTTATCCTTGGCCTTGGCGGGATGAACTGGTTCGTGTTGGCCGGGAATGTAACATTGCCCGAACTTTTCTGATATTCCAGAAATTCATTTTTCCAGTATTCAGGTGTTCTTTTTCTAACGTCCAGCGGAGTACCGTCCCTGTCTCTGGCCGGCTCCTCTATGGTCTCAAGAATAAGGTCAGGCTCAACATTTTTACAGACCGGACATTCAATATCATCACCGAAATGCTGTCTGGAATGTTCCCTGAAATATTTAAGAGCATCATAATTATCTCCGGAAAACGCGAGTTTTCCACCCTTGTCGAGAACGATTATCTTGTCGAATATCTTGTATATTTTAGAACTCGGCTGGTGAATTATCACATAAACTATCTTGCCTTCAAGCGAAATTGATTTCAGAAGTTCAACGATCTTCTCAGAATCCTTTGATGAAAGTCCGGATGTCGGTTCGTCCAGAAGAAGCACTTCAGAGTCAGACAAAAGTTCGAGACCTATGTTGAGCCTTTTCCTCTGACCGCCGCTCAAAGTCTTATCAAGAGGATTGCCGACCCTGCTCTCCTTTTTATCCGAAAGTCCGATGTCCTTCAGCACTTTATTTACCAGCGCTTCAAGAACTTTTTTAGGTTTTGACGGATATCTGAGTTTAGCGTTGAAATACAGGTTCTCATAAACGGTAAGATTGTCAAATAAAAGATCGTCCTGAGGCACAAATCCCATAAAATTCTTGAGGAATGCGTAATTTCTGTAGAGATCGAAATTGTCAAGTACAACATCACCCGAATTCGGTTTCTGATATCCGTTTATAACATTCAAAAGCGTCGATTTACCGCAGCCGCTCGGGCCCATTATGGCAACAAGATCTCCGTGTTCCATTTCAAAACTGATATCGTCAAGTCCGATGCTGTTGTCGTTAAAGAGATGCTTGAGTCCTTTAACGATGAAAGAACTGAAGCTGAACTTGGACAATTCGGCGGTTTTATTCTCCGTATCGAAACTGAATACTCTTCCGTTAACATATATTTTATCCTCATTACGGATCATATCCGATCTTAAGACCTTTCTGCTGTTGAGGTAAATATCGTACGGACAGTTTTGTTTCTGGAACAGATAGTTCCCTTCCTGCTTTTTAATTGAGCAATTCCATGAATAATCAAGCTCGTCAGCTATTAAAGCGTCGCCTTTCTTATTTGATATGACAAAATCTTTTTCATCGGGATCGAAATGATAGAAATCTCTTTCCGTAACATTTTCGGAAACGATCTTCTTTATATTCAGATTCTTGCCGTTCACTTTGACATCGTCGTTTATGTTGAGATAAATGCTTCCTGACGCCTCAGCTCTGTTAACGAAAAGCTCTGTCTTCGCATCAAGGACTTCAAGTTTTATTATCGATCTGGAGAGATTAAGCGTTACTATTGACGAGTCGTTTTTATCTGCTGAAAGGATGATGTTTTCTGACTCACTGTTGAGGTAGAAAGTCTTCTGATTGAAATAATTCAGCTTCACCTTGAAATATGATTTGATCTGTTCGTACAGTATTGTGTAGGAATTGATCTTTATATTACTTCCGTACAGTATCTTGAACGGAGCGTCTTTCTCTAGTATGTAATTGTCGACTGAAACGGTATTCTTTTCGTCTTTCTGAATGATAATATAGTTGCTTTCGATCTGGTAAAGGAACACCTGAAGTCCTTCGTAGTGAAAGAACACATCGGCTTTGTCTATGTCGTCTGTGATCCTCAAAGGTATAATCGATGCGCTTATTTTACCTATCTCGCCGTCATCGAAAACGGAAGTTATACTCTTCATCTCATTCTCTTCGAGCTTCATCGAGTCCGCATAGACCATGGCCTTATTAAGAAGAGATGCCGCGTAAGAAGCCATGTTCCTGAGAAGTTCTTCATCTTCATCGTTGAAAGGTTTACGGTCATTTTTGTTTAAGACCTGAAAAACCCCTATCGCGTTGTCCGGTGTGCACAGCACAGGTATAGAGAGCATTGTCCTTGTCGCATAACCCGTAACTTTTTCCGAAGCCTTGTTGTAAAGAGGTTCATTTTGCACATCTTTAATGTTCATGAACTTCTTTTGCGTATAAGTATGCCCGGCGATACCCTTGTCTTTAGATATCCTTATCTCATCTACACCATGTGCCACATAAGTAAAAAGATCATCTGCCTTTTCATCGTATAAAAAAATACTGCAGCGGTCCGCATTGAGGATCTCTTTTGTAATATCTGTAAGTTTTATGAGAAGGCTTTTGAGATCTTTAACGCTGTCAAGACCTTTGGTTATTGAGGATAATTTATCATTCATTACAAGTCCCCCGGCGAAAATAATTATAAGTACCGATAATATAGGTAATTAAACGGTACAATTCAAATTATTTATAATAAAAAAAGCCGGATCATACCGGCTTCTTTTAATAAATATTTTAAGTTTAAAAAGTAAGGCTCAGCGCGTTCTGGAAATCCCTGATAATAAGAAGAGCTTCGGCTCCTGAAACTGTCTTGTTCAGTTCAAACTCGCCGTTCATATTTGCTTTCATTATTCCGCGTGAAGCACATACAGCCATTGCATTGTAGGCATAGTGGTCTGTTCTGACATCGTTGAACATTGATGCTGTGTCTCCGAAATGTTTTGTGTAAAGCGATTCGTCTCCGGTGATCATGACCATAACCCTGAGAAGCATGAGAGAATATTCCGCTCTGGTGATCTTTTTATCAGGATAGAATTTGTGGTCAGGAGCATTTTCCATTACGCCCAACTCCAATACGCTCTTTATCCAGCTTTTTGCCCAATGACCTTCAATATCGTTAGCAAGAGCTTTGACCTGTTCTGCTTCTGTGTATTTTAGAGGATCTTCAGGTGAGACAAAAGTATTGTCGTATTCTTTTTTCTCTCTTTTAGCAAGTACCTGCTCGATCTTCATCTCCTCGATAAAAAGAACAGCGATCTCAGCTTTACCGACCTGATCAAGAAGAGCTACTTTAGCCCCTACTTTCGTTCCCGGCCTTGCTCTTTCTATCATCTGGACTATTTCCCATTCTCTGTTTGCTTCTGTAGCATAAAGACCTTTCATTTTTACGACTTCCGCGAAAGACTCCTTGGCCGCTCCGAATTTGTACGCAGATTTTGACGCAATACCTTTAAAGTAATGAGCTTCTGCGAGAGCTTTATTGTCCCTCAGCTCATCAGCAAGCTTTATAGCTTTATCGAAGAATTTGTAGGCATCCTCGATCCACTCGTCGCCGTCGATGCCCCTGTTGGCGAACATTATAGTTCTTCCGTAGCATGTATTTGCCAAAGGAAGCTTGCTGTTCAGATCGATCGCCTCTTTTGCATTGTCAAAAGCATTTTTCTTGTCGCCTTTTACAGCGTAATACATGCCCAGCCCGGCATACGCTCCGGCCTTGTCTTCTTTTTTCCATTCGATCTTTATTGCGTCGCTGAACTCTTTTTTAGCTTCATCGTAGCTGCCTTCGTTAAAAAATTTCATTCCCATGCTGATGTGCATTTCCGGATTGTCGAGAACTGACTCAGACTTTCTCGTTTCTTTGCTGCATCCTAAGAACATCAACATCGTAACGGCGCTCAGAAGTATAATCATTTTTTTCATATTAGCTCTCCATTTTTATTCACAATTCTTTTTAAGATCAGTTTATGATCGCTACGACCCTGCATTCTCTCAGAAAATTCAGATTAGAATCAAGTTCCTTTATCTTTGCGGCGTCTTCGTCTGAAATAACGATATCGGTCTTGTTCGAACCTTTCACGCCCGTTGCTTTGATCACCAACGGATTGTTCGTCACCCTTGCGTTCTCCTTTGCGGCCTCAACAGATTTCAGATAGCCCATCATACCCTGCTGTACCGCATATTCCTTGCTTACATTGGCCGAACCGTATATTTCGTTACCTGAACCGCTGAAAATCTTTGGGGCAAGTGCAGGTCTGAGCTGAACTTCGGTACAGTCGATTATAAGACCGGTATAAACAGAAGGCTGACCTGCGATATCGGAAAGTTTGTATGTAGCTTCTCCGACTGTCGAAGTCTCTCCGAAAGTTTCCTGTTTCAGAAACACATCGCTGAGTTCTCCGTTTATGCTCATTTCAACTGTTACTTCCACAGATCCGTCATCAAAGTATTTCGGTTCTCCCACGACCCTGAAAGCCTTTGCAATTCCTTCCACCTGTGTTTTTACGACATCGGATGTCATCATATAATTCTCAGCTGTCTGCTCGCTTGAAACATACATACCCTTAATGGTCGCTATCAAGTCTCTTACGGCATAGATCTTGGCCGCATTGATCGCGCCTGCTCTTTTTACAGCCATATTGGGCGCATCGGGATTAGGAGCTCCGATACCTGTAGCGGTCACTGTTCTTACAGACCAGTTAACTCCGTTCTCAATATACGGATCCTCAATACCTTCGTTGGCAGCCGCTTGAACAACAGGCTGAACTGACTTTCCAATTGTATTTTTTTCGGAAGTAACATCATCTTTTACCGGGGTTACCTTTGTTTCTGTAACGGCAATTCCAGCATTTTCTGCTTTCTGGATCTTTTCCGCTCTTTCTTCCTTCACAACAGTAGATGAACATCCTGCGGTCATCAGTATAAATGCCGCGGCTATTAATAAAGCTAATTTTTTCATCAATTTTCCCCTGATCGTTCTACTTTATAAGAGCTATGACCCTGCATTCTCTCAAGAAATTCAGATTATTTGCAAGCGCTTCTAGCTTTGCAGCGTCTTCATCGCTGATCACAATATCGGCCTTGTTGGTGCCTTTTACTTCTACCGCTTTAACGATAAAAGGATTATTCGTTACTCTTGCATTTTCCTTTGCGGAGTCGATGTTTTTCAAATATCCCATCATACCCTGCTGAACTGCGAAATCTTTATTCACATTGGCCGATCCGTAAACCTCTCTTCCTGATTTGCTGAAAACTTTTGGAGAAAGAGCGGGTCTCAGTTCAACTCCAGTGCAGTCGATGATCAGACCTGTGTAAACATCAGGTGTTGACGGAACAAGGTCTGAAAGTTTGTATGTAGCTTCTTCAGCCAAAGGAGTAGTGTCGCCGAAGGTCTCGTCCTTCATCATCAGATCGCTCAATTTCCCGTCTATGCTCATCTCTACCGTGACCTGAACTGATCCGTCCTCGAAATACTGAGGTTCGCCGACCATCTGGAACGCTCTTGCGATGCCTTCGACCTGAGTTTTTACGACATCTGAAGTCATCATATAATTCTCAGCTGTCTGCTCACTCGAAAGATACATTCCCTTTACCGTAGCCATAAGATCCCTTACAGCGTACATTTTAGCCGCATTGATGGCTCCGGCTCTTTTTACCGCCATATTAGGGGCATTGGGATTCGGCGCGCCGATACCTGTAGCTTTCACAACTCGTCTTTCCCAGTCAACCTCACCCTGCGCGAAAATAGCAAGCACAAATAAAAGTATGCTCAGTAATGATACCTTTTTCATAATCACTCCCTTATAGTTATTTTAGTCCTTTGTTTCTGTCTCTTTTCTTATTCCATTCAACCCAATCGGTCTTTTCATCTGAATCGTCAGCTTTGAATTCTCCTGCCGATACTACTTTTCCTGACCTGTCGAAGGATATTTTCTGCATATTCTTGACAATATAAACCCATTCTTCAAGTGAGACCTGTTTTGGTCCTGCAACCTGTTTTGGTCCGAGCGTCTGTGTAGGCTGTTTGAATTCTGAAACCGAAACTGCTTTCATCTTGTCCATCTTCTCTCTGGCGTTGGAGATCTTCACTTCTCCGTGATATACTTTCATTTCGGTCAGTTCACCGTCCTTTGACATCCTGAAGTTCGTTCCTGTTATGGCAGCTGCCGCGATATCCGTATCCATCATGAACTCATTGTTTTCGTCTGAAGAATTCACCTGAGCCCACAGGTCGCCTTCTCCCAGCTTTATGTCTGTTTTCTTTTTACCGTCCCTGGCCTCTTCGTAAAGAGCTACAAGATCTACTGTCGTCTTAGGTGCGAGTCTTATTATATCAAGTCCGGACAATTCGAGTTCCGCCCTTGATTTGATCATTGTTTTGTAAGATTCTCTTGATTTTACCGCCGTCTTTTCCGCCACGTTCGTTTTGAAATCCTGTTCTTCGATAGATTTTTTTCTCACATTTCCCTCGACATATGAAACAACGCCTTTCTCATCAGTAGGTTTCTGGTCTGCCTGAACCTTTTTTGCCGGTTCCGCTTCCGCCTGAACATTTACAGTTTCAGTCTGTTTGGTCTCTGCTTTAACCTGGGCGATGTTTTTTACCTGCTCTTTTTCAGTTTTGACTTCTGCTGCGGCAGGTTCGGGTCTCGGTTCTTCATCTTGTTCTGATGCCGGAACTGCCGCCGCTGCAGTGATATCAGACTGAATAATTTCTTTTTTTACTTCTGCTGCAGCATCAGGCTTATCTTCGCTTTTACATGAAACCTGACACGTAAAAGCGGTCAGAATCAGGGCGATAAATATGTATTTCATTACTTTTTTCCTCATTTTCATTCTCATTTTGCTTTGAAACAGTTTCTGTAAATATGATATAATATTGCAAAACTATTCTCTTTTGTCAACAAAAAAAATCTTTCGGGAGATCAGTCAAGTGCGAATTTTGCAGTGAAAATGGAGGCATCTATATCTTTCATGTCCTCTTTTGAGAGCAGAAAATTACCCAATACAAGGTTATCCATCTCCGTTCTCATGAAGCACGAAATGGCGTCTGACGGTGTCTCGACTATCGGTTCGCCTCTCACATTGAAGCTCGTGTTTATGATAACCCCGTATCCTGTGAGCTTCTTGAACTCGCTGATCAGAGTCCAGTAGTCCTCGTTGGTTTTTTTGCTTACGCTCTGAATCCTGGCCGAGTAGTCGATATGCGTAACTGCGGGAATATCCGAGCGTTCGTGATAAAGCCTGTCGTAAAGTGGAAGCTTGAAATAATTTTTAGGCACAGGCTTCCTTCTTATCTCAGTCACCGGGACAACGAAAAGCATATACGGACTCGGTATGTCTATTTCGAAATATTCCTTTATGTCTTCTTCTAGTACTGAAGGGGCGAACGGCCTGAATCCCTCCCTGAATTTGATCTTCAGGTTCATTCTTTTCTGCATGTCCGGTCTCCTCGCGTCGCCCAAAATACTCCTGCTGCCCAAAGCCCTGGGCCCGTACTCTGATCTTCCCCGGAACCAGCCGACCACTTTTCCTTTATTGATAAGTTCCGCAGCAGAACCTGCAAGTTCCCCGATACCGCTGAACTTTGTATAGCGCGCTCCGTATTTTTTAAGAACCGCAAGAATATCCGCATCGGAGTATTCCGGTCCCAGATATGAACCCTTCATCGAATCGAAGTTCTCCGGATCGGTTTTTCTTTCACGGCCGTATCCGATATAATACTGAGCCAGCGCCGCTCCTGCGGATCCGCCTGCGTCTCCAGAGGCAGGCTGTACCCACATCCGTTCGAAAAGTCCTGACTTTAGTATTCTGCCGTTGGCAACGCTGTTGAGAGCTACTCCGCCCGCAAGCACAATGTTATTCGATCCTGTCAGCCTTTTTGCTTCAGCAGTCATTTTCATTACGATATCTTCCGTAACTCTCTGAACCGCAAGTGAAAGATCCATGTATTCCTGAGTCATTTCAGCATTTTCATTCTTAACAGTCAGGCCGAAGAGTTTTCCCCACCTCTTTTCATTTATCATCTTTAGTCCGGTGGCGTACTCAAAATATTCCATATTGAGAATTATAGATCCGTCTTCTTTTATGTCTGCAATGTTTTCTTTAATAAGTTTTTCATAATTTGCCGTTCTTTCCGAATCAGGATCGCCGTATGGCGCAAGTCCCATTAGTTTGTATTCACCGCTGTTCACCCTGAAACCGCAGAAATAAGTGAACGCAGAATATAGAAGCCCGATCGAATGGGGAAAATGCAGCTCGCGGAGTACTTTTATCGAATTTCCTCTACCGTGACCTATAAGAGAAGTTGCTCTTTCTCCCACCCCGTCCAGGGTAAGAATTGCCGCTTCGTCAAATGGGGAAGGAAAGAATGCGCTCGCCGCGTGAGAAAGGTGATGTTCGGAAAAGCGGAGATTCACTTTTTCTGCCGGTCCGAACTTTGAGAGCTCTTTTCTTATGTTGCTTTTCATGAACATCTTATCTTTTATCCAGACGGGTATAGCTGAGCTGAAGCTCGTAAAACCCCGAGGCGCGAATTCGTGATATGTTTCCAGAAGCCGCTCGAATTTAAGAAAAGGTTTTTCGTAAAAAACCACCGCGTCGAGATCCGATATCTTTAAGCCTGACCGTCTTAGTATATAACCTACCGACTCTGCAGGAAAAGAATTGTCGTGCTTGATCCTTGTGAACCTTTCCTCATGTACAGCATCGATAATTTCACCGTCTACGACAAGACATGCTGAACTGTCATGATAATAAGCCGATATTCCGAGTATCTTTGAAGACAATGAGAACTCCTAAAAAATTGTATAAATAAAAGGCGCTATAGCCGATCCTGATGTTGCGAAAAGAAGTACTCCGAAGAAGATCAGGATCATTATTACAGGTATCAGCCAGTATTTTTTTCTTGTTCTTATAAACTCGAACAGTTCTTTCAGAAATTCCATCGGGTCCTCATTAAAAAGGTTTTAAAATGTCTTTATCTGAATATTCATGCTCCCTTACCACCCATGCACTTTTAATGTTACTGTTCCTGAACGCTTTGAGGAACATCGGGTCTTTTTTCGAAAGTCTCCTTATCAGCCCGACAGGAAGAACAACTACCGCATATACTGCACCGAGCACGATCTTCGATACTATTTTTCCGAGAATGTCCGACAGACCGAACCATAATACTGCAGGATAGTAGAATACCTGAGGCATGATCAGAGATATTAAAATGACGGCAAATGCAAGCTTGATCCATAAATAATCATGTACTGTAAGACCTGTAAAAATCAGAACAAGCCCCGCTACTAATCCTGTATCCTTGCACTGCTCTTTGTTAATCTTCATTCATTCTCTTTTTCTTAATTACCGG
Source organism: Candidatus Delongbacteria bacterium (assembly GCA_036721445.1). Classification (GTDB taxonomy): domain Bacteria; phylum UBA4055; class UBA4055; order UBA4055; family UBA4055; genus UBA4055. The sequence continues at coordinate 2,449 of DAIMKZ010000027.1, read as the reverse complement.
AGAGTCAAATTAAAATAAAACATAGTTAAAGTCAATAGAATTTATTGACCGCTTCGATCATTTGTTCTGCTATGATGTGATGGCCCTTTGGATTGGGATGATTGTCAACGATCGAATTTCTAAGCCTGTATCCTTTAAAAAGCTGATCTGGAAGGGTGTAGAATTTAATGTTGTTTTTAATAAAGTATTCTCGGTAAAGTTTAAAGACCGGATGAGTGAGAGAAGACTCTTCGTCTGAAAACAGAAAGGGTATGAACTCAATTTCTTCTGAATTGCAGCATTCTGCTATTCTCCATAATGCAAGTTCAGCGTCTTTCCAGACAGGACCTTCAGGATCTATTCCTGATTCATGCTCTTTTTCCGTAAATACTTTCACGACGAACTGTATATGCCTGAAAAGATATGATATATCTACGAGCGAAAACCATGTTTTTCTGAAAATGTCCTGATCCGTGTTAGGTTTGTATACCTGAGATAAAAGCTCTTCCTTCCCTACCTCAATATTACTTCTTTCTTTAGGGTCTGTATCGTTCCCGACAATAACAAGTATAAGCATATCGGGCTCAAATTCCGAAGCGGCATTTTTCAAATACTCATATTCCGTCCTTGTATTCCATGATGAAACTCCCGCCGGAATAACTTCTATACTGGTGCCGCAGCTGTCAAAATGATGCTGCAGTATTGAAGGGAATGTATTTTCGTATTCAACTCCCCATCCAAGTACTACCGAATCCCCGAGTATAAGCAGTCTCTTTCTTCCTTCAGGTTTTGAGATTGAAAATTCCGGCCCCCTAAGACCTTTAGAGTTTGTTGTTATAGTAACTCCCTGAAATATTTCGTTCATTCCTGCGGGATGTATGTATGAATAATTCTCTCTGTCTTCAAGTTTATCGAAATACCTTACGACTTCAGAGAAATATTCCACTCCGGCCGGATCTGTGATCCTCAATATAATCTCCAGAACGGCAAATCCGGTAAAGAACATGAGCGCTGAAGCAGCCGCTGTTTTAAATTTATTTCTCATGATTCTCCCCGCCCGCAGCTATAATTGCTTCGAGATTGTTTTTTGCCTGTAAATTATCAGGTTCGTAATGCAGCACCTTCCTGTAACTCAAAACAGCCATATCATATCTTGCAGTCATGTAATAAAGGTTTCCCAAATTTAGTATTGCTTTAGTATAATCGGGTTTTAGAACAAGAGCTTTTTTATAAAATGATTCCGCCTCGTTCCACATCTTCTTCCCTGAAAATATATTGGCGATATTGTTGCACAGGCCATAGCTTTGAGAGTTTATTTTATAAGCCTCAAAATAAAATTTCAGAGCGCTGTCGGCATCACCTGATCTCTTATATGCTTCGGCAGTGTTGTAGTTAGGCCTGAATTTGTGGGGAGACTTTTCAACCGAATCTTTCCAGAGAGTAAGTTCCTTTGACCATATCTTATTCCTGCTGACCGTTGCAAAGGCTAGGAGCAGTGTAATTACCGTTAATACTGCTATGACCGTATTCGGCTTGACGGACGATCTGAATCTTTCCTTTAGATAAAATAATGCTGACGGAATAAATAATCCCGCACCGAATACAGCAGCATAAAGCCTTCTTTCTGTCATCAGATCGCTGATCGGCAGAATACTTGACCTCAGAGAAATGACGGCGAACACCCATGCTATGGAGAAACTCAGTATAAGATGTTCTTTTCTGTACAGAAAATATGCGGCGGCTGTCATAAGAATTATGAATATCAGACCTGCGAGCACTCCGAATTCCGATAGGGAGACAGCAGTCGTAATATCATGGTCGATATTCTGACCTAACGGAAGGATCAGAAGCCTGAAGTAGTTCGGGATGACCTTGAACTGAGTGATAAGATAATCATATCTTGATAACTCAGCCATCTGATCCTTGGGCAGAATATCCGCTGCCAGACCGATAAATACCAGCAAAAGAAGTACCGAAGATATAAATCCAACCAGAATTTTATTCATCCTGTCTTCATTATCTCTCACAAAATAAATTTCAAGTAGCAGAACTGAAAGCGGAAGTGTGTATGATGTCTGTTTTGTCAGACAGGCCAGAACTGAAACCGCAAGAAATATTAATGCTAAAACGATCCTTTTACCCTTCTTGTTCTCTTTTCTAAGCATTAAATAAAAGATCAGCGCAGTAAAATAAAAAAGAGCGGACAGTGATTCCATCCTCTGAACAATGTAAGTAACCGATTCTGTCTGTATTGGGTGGACTGCGAAGATCAGTGCGGAAAAAAGCCTGATCGAACCGGAGTTCTTCAAAATATATTCGTTCTTTAATGACTTTGAACTTAGAATTAAACCTGCAAAAAAATAAACTGATACAGATGCTAAGAGATGGATCAGGGTATTAATTAAATGATATCCGTTGACGCTGTATTCCCCGGCTGCATAGTTTATCGCGAGAAGGTATTGAGCCGGCG
>DAIMKZ010000026.1:0-25872 GCA_036721445.1 Candidatus Delongbacteria bacterium | reverse complement strand
CGTTCGGGTTCTTCTTTAGCCAGACCGACCTTTTAATAAAATCAATTATCTGATCCGGATCTCCTCCTCTGACAGCTCTGTTCTTTTCGTATTTCGGAATACTTTTTACTCGCGGCAGCTTTAAAGATAAATGGTTCCTTTTTTCAAGAACCGAAAAACCCAGCCTGCTGAAAAGAGATATTGATTCGATGTTCTTATAGTATGTTGCGAATCTTACAGTTCTCAATTTCTTATTTTTCTTTAACACTTCAAAAATATGTTCCGTTAAGAATCTGCCTACTCCTTTTATATTGGATCCCATATCTTTTCTTAATCCTTCGATCCATGCGTCGTAAGGAGTGAGCATAGTTAATTTCTCAAATCCGATAAGTATACCGCTTTGATCTACTGCCGCCGCAAATTCGCCGTGACTGTCTTTTACCCATTCATCGAACACCAGAGGAAGATAATCACTTCCTTCCCATATGTTCTTTACAATATCAGCCACTCTGGCTTTATCAGCCGCAGTTACTTTTCTTATTTTCAGCATATTTTCTCTAATGTTTAACTTTCTTATTCAACTTTTTTGAGTACTCGTCAATTGAAAACACATACTTAAGAGCAAGTCGTTCAGGTCTGTTTTCGTCACTGATCTCCAGCTTCTTCTTTGTTTTTTTCCCGAAGATGACAAGAGCTATGACATTCCAGTCGTCCGGAAGTGAGATCGCTTTTTTAACCTTCCTGGGGTCGAAACCGGCAATTATATGTGCGACAATGCCCATTTCTGTAGCTTTTAAGATCATCTGACCTACGCCTATGCCGGTATCAAAAAGATAATATTCAGTGCTTCCAGCGACACAGTCGAGTTCCTTTTTAGATATTATTGCCGCTATACATGAACCATTGTATGCCCACTCGTTCCCTTTTTTAAATGAAGCCTTCATCTTCTCAAGAATTTTTTGAGATCTTACAAAAACATATCTCCACGGCTGGTTGTTAAAACACGAAGGCGCGAGTGAAGATGCTCTGACAAGTTCTTTTATCAGATCGTCACTGATTTCGATCTTTTCAAGAGCCCTGTACGATCTTCTCTTTTCTATAGCAGCGGAAACTTTCATATTTTCACCCCGTACAATTCTTCTACAAGACCGTCAATTTCCGTTCTGATATGACCGGCCTTAACAGCATTATCATTAATTATACGATTTGTTTTGTCCTCAATCAAGTGAATAATTAATTTATCCGGGTCTTTTGGAAAAGGGAGCTCTTCAAGATAAGATCTGAGAACTTTCAGGCTCCTGAATTTTTTTTTATAAATAAAATTCATAATTTTCGAATTAAGTATAGCCATGACCGACAGAATAGAGTATCCTTCAAGATCCGGTATGAGAACATTCGCGCTGTTGATCGTGACGGTACCTGACCTGTCCAGGGCAAATACAAGATTTTGATTAACGAATCTGTAAACGAGTTTCTCCCGAGACGAAAAAATATCTTTTTTTGGCCGTTGATGAAAGACCGAATTATCATTGTAAAGAAATTTTAGGTCACCGGTTATAATGAACGGCTGAACATTTCTCCCTGATATTACCTTTTGCGTGAAATTCTCATTCTGCCTGCTGTTGATAAATTTTTTATTATTCCCTGTAACAATACCCAGGCTCCATTCTGATCTTTCTTTTAAAGTTATATGGGGTTTAGAATAGATCCTGTTTATCAGATCCCTTTCTTCAGGCAGCATGAATATGTTCATCATTGAACTGTACTCGGATAAAAAATAATTCTGCGGACAGCGATATGCCTTTTCAGGTAATACAATCTCTGCGGTATTATTCTTGTGCTGTTTTTTCTGAATATCGATCCTGACGACTCCAGCGAAAACCTTTCTGAAGGCGTTTCCGTAAGATTTTATTTTTATTACGGAATATGTGTTAAGAATGTATTTTCTCAAAGGAGCGAAACGCTTCGAATACAGAAAAGATTCAGGAAGAACATATGACATTATCCCTAAAGGTTTCAGAGAACGAAGACCTTTTAAAATAAAAAAACCAAGAGAATCGTCTGTCGGAGCTTCATTATATAATTTTCTGAGATTTTTTATCTCATCTGCCGTAAAATACGCACCCCACGGCGGATTTGTAAATATGCGGTCATATGAATTTGTCTCTTCCAGCATGAGGCTGTCGACATGCTCAAGCTCATGTGATACAGAACCTGCGCCCGTCAAATTTCTGCCGGCAATGGAAAGAGCTGTTCGGTCTTTGTCGCTCCCTTTTATAACCGCTCTGCCGCTGCTTTTATGAAACGCGGCTATTAGGAATCTGCCTGTACCGCAGCACGGATCATACACGGATAACTTTCCTTTTCGCGGAATGTTGTCACTGATAATCTCATTTACGATACTCTCGGGAGTGTAGAACGAACCTTCTCTCGATCTTCTTCCGGGCTCTTTAAATTCCTGGTATAATTCGTCAGACAGACCATTAAGATCGTCCTGACACGGAAGCTTCTCCGGTGCCGCTCCCCTTTTGTTCGCTCTGCTGGAAAGTCTGTTAAGTACGCCGTTTTGTATTTCATATGATATTCTGACGATATCTTCACGAAGAAATAATCCGCCTTCTCTTTTTAATATACCCGATCTTTCCCAGTTCTTTACGGTCGCTTCGGAAATGCAGAGAAGTTCAGCCGCCTCTTTACAAGTCACAAAAATATTATTATGTGTTTTCATTCTTTCCGATCGGATTTCATGGAGAATTCACAACCGCAGTAATCCTGCCTGTACAGATCATATTCGCAGCTTAATTCGACAGTTCTTTTAAAACCGTTCTTCTTTTTAAAGTCCGAATTAAGGAATTTCACTTCATATACCGCTGAAAGTTCTTCCCCGATCGAGTTAATTATATCGGCGTTCTTGTGGGGACTGACTGTCAGGGTCGTAGTGAAATACTCAAAGCCTTTTTCTTTTGCTTTCTGAGCTGTTTTAGAGAGTCTGAGTGCGTAACAGGAATTACACCTCCGCCCTCTTTCAGGTTCATTTTCAAGCCCATGAACACATCCTGCGAATTCCATGGGTGTATATTTTTCGTAAAAAAGTTCAATTTTTTCTGAATGGCCTGCGTCAGTTAAAAACTTCTGAAGTTCCAAAAACCTTCTGTCGTGCTCTTCCTCAGGATATATATTCGGATTGTAAAAATAGAGACCTATAGAAAAATACTGTTCAAGCACTTCGATAACTGAACTGCTGCACGGAGCACAGCATACATGTATGAGAAGTCGAGGTCTGAGACCTTCTTTTACAAGAAGGTCTATCTGATCTTCCATTATACTGCTATAATTTTTCTTCATAATTCAGTAAGTATTTCGTAAGAGTTCTCTGTGACTAAAACAGTATGTTCGAACTGAGCGGAAAGAGAATTGTCTTTAGTAGTCACGGTCCATCCGTCAGTTTTTGAAGTAACCACCTCAGAACCGCCCATATTTATCATCGGTTCAACCGTGAAGCACATCCCCGGCTTCAGCCTGATCCTGTTCTGAGGAGTATAGAAATGATATACATGCGGATCTTCATGAAATAGTTTACCGATACCGTGTCCTCCGTAGTCGCTTACAATTCCGTAGCCGAATTTTGATGTATATTTCTCTATCGCTTTTCCGACCTCGTATAAATAACAACCCGGCCTGACAGATTCGATACCTCTGTACATGGCGTTCTGAGTCCTTTCCACTAAGAGTCTGACCGATTCCGGAACTTCTCCGATAATGAATGTCTTTGATGTATCGCCGTGGTATCCGTTGAGAATCACCGTTACATCAACATTTACTATGTCTCCGTTCTTCAATTCCACTGAATTTGAAGGTATTCCGTGACATACAACATTATTTATTGAAGTGCAGATACTTTTGGGGTAACCGTGATAATTCAAAGGAGCTGGAACAGCGCCGTTGCGAATAATGAATTCATGACAGAGCGCGTCGAGCCTGCCGGTGGTCACCCCTTCCCTTGTGAAATCTTCTATATATGCGAGAACTTCAGCGGCCAGTTTTCCAGCATCTCTCATTCTGGTAATTTCTTCACCGCTCTTTATCCGTACCATATTTACCTTATAGTTTTGAACAGATTCGCCATCTCTATAGCTGACAGCATTGCATCCCAGCCCTTGTTCCCTGATTTTGTGCCGGCTCTCTCTATTGCCTGCTCAATTGAGTCAGTTGTCAATATGCCGAATATAACGGGCTTACCGCTTTTGAGCCCTACATGAGCTATTCCTTTTGAGACTTCTGACGCGACATAATCAAAATGAGGAGTATTGCCTCTTATTACCGCCCCTAAACATACTATCGCATCATATTTGTCCTTATGAACTTCTGCAAGCTTCTGCGCCGTCAAAGGTATCTCGAATGCTCCGGGCACCATTACCAGATCGATCTCATCTTTTGCTCCGCCGTGTCTTACATAGCAGTCTTCGGCACCGCTGATGAGCTTAGCGGTTATCATCTCATTGAACCTTGATGCGACGATCGCGACCTTCAATCCTTCCGCACTCAGCTGTCCGTTGAATTTGTTCATTTGAATCACCTCTCGTTTATGAATGTTTTTTATTTACGCTGACAGGTATTTTTATTGTGAATTCAGTCCCTTTTCCCACTTCTGAAACATATGAGATATCTGCACCGTAAGGAGTAAGGAGAGTTTTTACGCTGTCAAGTCCGATACCTGTACCTGTGGGTTCATTTACAGCCGCATCCCTGTATTTAGGTTTAGTAGTGAAGAAAGGCTGGAATATTTTATCACCCGCTTCTTTTGGAATACCTTTACCCGTATCCGTGATCTTAACTAAAATATAATCCCCTTCATAATGAACGCTTACATCCAATTTTTTAACAGGAGATTTCCACATGGCGTCAATAGCGTTCTTAATGATGTTAACGAAACTCTGTGAGAAGTCAGAATAAAGTCCGTAAATTACAGGGACATCTTTGCTTATCGAGAATTTTTTTTCCACTTTATCCTTGAAAAACTGGTTGGATAATAAGAACTCAAGCTCCTGCTCCATAAGATCCCCCAGATTGAGCAGTTCTTTATTGAGGTTCTGCTGATCTCTGGCTTTTGACATCAGATTGCCGATTATTCTTGAAAGTTTGCTCACCGATTGGTCTATGAGATCAAAAAACTTCATGATCTCCTTGATTTTGAAATCGATATCTTCGTCACTGCCGTATTTCTCAGCCAGAGAAAGGCTGAGACTTTCCATCCTTGAGTGCTGAAGCTGTGCGCTGCTTTTTATTCCTGCTAAAGGTGTGCTCATATTATGCGCCACACCCTGAAGCATCATTCCGAATTCGGCGAGTTTTGATTTATTCTGCAGCTGGAGCGCAAACGATTTGTTCTCTGATTCAAGCTTCTTCTGCTCCCTCATATCCCTTCCGATACCGAGGCTTCCTATTATCTTGCCGTTATGATTAAGAGATGAGATCGAAAGATGTATGGGTATCTGTTCTCCGCTCTTTGCCTCGTACATCACTTCACCCGCGAACTTTCCGTTCTCTTCCAGAGACCTGAAAAGACTCTTGATATTTTCTTCCTGCTCCTTATTTTTGACCAGGAAATCAGCAATATGTTTTCCCAGCATTTCTTCCTGACTGTAACCTAGTATGTTGGTAAGAGAAACATTTACATGATTTATTCTTATCTTCGTATCTGTAGCGTAAATAGTGTAGAGATCGGTCAGAGAATTGTGTATTGACATAAAAATAGTATTCACCGGGGAATCTTCAGTTCTTATTCTGAAAATATTGAAATTCAGGAATATTCCTACAATATTATTCCCGTCATCAAGTACCGGATTTATCTTGAAAGAAACCGGGAATATCCTGTTTTTATAATCAACAAGATCGATCTTAATAAGTCCTTCCTTGAATTTTTTCAGCAATGCGTTTCTTATAATATTCTGAAACCTGACTTTATCCTTTTCGTGGACAGCATCGAGAATACTGTTTCCAAATAAGGCTGTCCTGGGTTTATTCATGAATTTGCAGAACTTCAAGTTGCAGTCAACAATTTTAAAGTAATTGTTGATCTCTACGAATATCTCCGGAGAAATGTCAATATAATCCTGAGCTACAGAGTTTTTTCTCAGGTACAGTTCTTTTATATCAGCGCTCATCTTTTATCACCTGAAAGAATTTTACCTGTCATTTCAGAAGGTATTCCGACTCCCATTAAACTTAATATTGTCGGAGCGATATCAGAAAGTTTTCCCTCAGAAATCATTAGTTTTTCATCAGTCACAAGAAAAGGTACCCTGTTAGTTGTATGAGCAGTGAAGGGTATATCACCGTCCATCATTTTTTCCGCGTTACCGTGATCAGCGGTTAATATCATGAGGTAGTTTTTCGTCATGGCGGCTTTATACACCTTGCCTACACACTCGTCTACGGTTTCAACAGCCTTCCTGGCAGCTTCGAATATTCCGGTATGACCAACCATATCGCAGTTCGCAAAATTCAGTACGATGAGGTCGTAAATATCCTTCTCTATTTCTTTAACTAGGGTATCCGTTACTTCATATGCGGACATTTCAGGCAATAGGTCATAAGTCGCGACTTTGGGAGACTGAATTAGTATCCTTTCCTCGCCGGGAAATTTAGTCTCGTCTCCCCCGTTGAAAAAGAAAGTTACATGGGCATACTTCTCTGTCTCTGCAATTCTCAGCTGCTTAAGCCCGGCCGAAGAAACAGCCTCACCGAGAATGTTGTTCAGGTACAGCTTGGGATAGAGTGTCCTGAACGGGAAATCCTCGCGGTATTCGGTCATAGTAGCAAAATCAAGATCAAGGTCTTTTGTCTCAAAAGGCACTTCTTCTATACGGTTAAGCGCTATTGTTATCTCTCTTGCCCTGTCGGCGCGAAAATTGAAGAATATCACCGAATCACCTTTTTCTATCGGGGCCACAGGTACTCCGTTCTCCTTAACACATGCGGGAACAATAAACTCGTCCGTAATACCGTTTTTATAAGATTCCGTTATGATTTCGTAGGCCGTATTTTTAGCTGATCCCATTATTGACTGCGGCTCTGTAAGGCATTTGTATGCTTTATGGATCCTGTCCCATCTTTTGTCACGGTCCATTGCATAATAGCGCCCGGATACAGAGGCGATCTTTGCTCCGAGAGGCTCAATAAGATCATCAAGTTCTTTTATATAAGATACTCCGCTTTCCGGCGGTGTATCGCGGCCGTCCGTGAAAGCGTGTACGAATATATTCTTCAGACCTCTCCCGCAGGCGGCTTTCACAAGTTCTGCCGGGTGCCTTAGACTTGAATGAACATCGCCGTTGGAGACAAGCCCCATTATGTGAAGTTTAGAATTTTTAGAAAGAGTTCTGTCAAAAATATCGAGAAGTATCGGGTTCTTCGCAAAAGATCCTTCCTCGATCGATCTGTTAATCCTGGTTATATCCTGATAAACTGTTCTTCCGGCTCCAATGTTAAGATGCCCGACCTCACTGTTTCCCATTATACCGTCAGGAAGCCCCACATCTAATCCAGAGCACGCAAGTTCAGAGTTGGGATATTTTCCGAAAAGCATATCGAGATTGGGCTTATTCGCCTTAATTACTGCGTTGAAAGGATAATCCTCACCCTTTCCATATCCGTCCATTATGCATAATATTATCTTTCTTTTTGTCATTTTCAATATCCGAACGATATGCCGAGACCGTAATTAATACCCTTAAAATCAAAGTCCGGTATGTTTTTTAATGATTCGAATCCGTAATTGATCTCTCCGCTGTCCGATACGAATCCGTAAGTATAACCGACCGTCAGGTCGAAGGATAATCTTTTGCCTGTGTAGAATCTTAATCCGTTCTCAGCTCTGAAAATATACAAAGACGGATCATAGATCGAAGATCTGTTGTAATCATAAATATCACTGCCGGGATCGAACGAATTCCACAGATCCTCATAGTACTGGTCGCCAAAATCCTGACTGATCATGATCTTCACAGAGCCGTATCCTGCGCTCAACGTTCCGAAATAATCGAATATACCTACCATCGACTTCCTGTAATTTACTGACAAGGCAAAAAAAGAAATACCGTAACTTACTGACCTGTCAAGTTTGATCTCGGTCATATCCTGATCTGTCAGAGTCACGATCCTGCCGGAAATATCAGTTCCCGTATAGTACTGGACACCCAGACCGATAGCAGAATTAAGATTAGCGCAAAGCTCTCCTCCCCATAAAAAAATATTTTCATCGAACTTTTCCAGACCGAAAGCTTCCACTTCATCATTTAACGCCTCAGTGAATGAAGGAAAATAGTTATAGGAAAATTTAATGAATCCTTTGTCAAATCCTGTAAACCCGGAGCCTGTTCCTTTTTTCTGAGAAAAAGCCGGTGTAAGAATGAACACAAGTATCAATAGTGAAATAAGTTTAATATCCGCCATATTGCCGGGCTCCTTGCATAAATCACTTAGATTATAAGTATTTACAATAGAATTATCAACAGAATTCCTCTTTATTTTTATTTTCTTTTTGTATTGATTTATCCTTATATTTTCTTATATTCATATCAAAACCGGCTTAGCCGAATTCAAACTGAACCAAACGGAGGTTATATGCGCAGTTTTATGTTATCAGTGATCACAGTTCTTATCACAATCTTAATCTATTCTTGCGCTCCGACTGCGGGAGTAAGTAAATCCGCATACGGACCGAACGATCCTTCGAACAAAATAGTCATCGAAGAAGATCTTGCAAAAAGGGACATGATCGACGGCTACAGGATCAAGATAGCAAATACTGATACTGAACCTGAAGCGCTGCTGATAGAAAAACAGGTCGCTGAAGCTGTACAGGAACCTGTATATATAGAATTCATCGTAGACAAATACATGATATACGCTGGCGACTGCCAGAATAAAGAAGAAGCTAATATCCTTAAGGAAAGACTTATCAGCTCAGGATTTGAAAAAGTATATTCTGTCCCGAAAAAAGTATTCAAAAAAATCGAGACTGTTCAGGAAAAGTTCGTACCTGTTGAAGATACCGCCGGCACAGAATCTGATAATAATACTGAAGAAGTAGCTGCCGTTTCTACCAGCTTTGAGCAGATAATAGGCTACAGAGTTCAGATAGGAGCTTTTCAGGATAAAGAAAAAGCGGAAAAACTAAAAGAGATCGCATCCAGAACAATTACAGAAAGAATATACATAGTTCGTGCTCAAGACGACCTCTATAAAGTGCAGGCCGGTGATTATCTGGCGAGGATCGACGCGGAAAAAAAGAGAGATGAAATAAGACAAGATCCCGCATTTAGCGACGCTTTTATTCAGAATTCCTATATTCTATTTGACACTTCAGCAAATTCCGGAGAATATTACATTCAGGTAGGGGCTTTCAGCAGCCAGAGTTCTGCAGATGATTTTATCAATAACAAACTTACTCCGGGCGGCTACCTGAACTCCTCCGTATACTACGACAAAAATCTTTACAAAGTGATCGTGGGCGGATATAATTCGAACTCCGACGCACAGGTTGTTAAAGAAAAACTGGTAAAAAGCGGATTCGAAGGAGCCTGGATCATACAGAAATAGACACAGGATACTTAACCCGGATAGATTTTTTATCAATTTGGACTTGACTATATAGTATTCTCACTATATATTTTATCCGGCAGTAAAATAATCCGGAGTATAATTTATGAAAAAGATAACTCTGCTTCTAATTTTGTTCACGTCATTTGTATTTTCCGATCAGGAATTCGATCCTGAAAAGAATGTCTCGATCGCTAATTACTTTGAAAAGGATATAATTGCATCGGGTGATGATTTCAGAATGATCATATCGATCGTTCTTCCCGAAGGGTTTCACATAAGCGACAATGATCTTCTTTATTTTGATACAACGGGATTTCCTGAAATCAACACTAAAGGAAAAAACATCACAGGAAGATCAGTTCACAAAGGTGAAACCGTTTACAAAGGAACTGCCGACTTTATTTTCCAAGGTACTTTTACCGAAACATCGGACCGATCTGTACTGGTCGGTTATCAGATATGTTCCGAGATTGGAGATGAATCATGCTATATGCCGGTAGAAAGGGAGCTTAAAATAGATTTCTCCAGCATAGATCCTTCAAGGTTCGAAATCAAAGATGTTTCGCCTGAGATAAAAAATGACAAATCTTTTAAAGATGTATTCGGAGTGTTTTCCGGAGATAGCGAATCAATGACAATTGAAGAAAGGCTGGCAGCGATCCTGGAGGGCTCTCAGACATGGACTCTTCTGGTTTTTCTTATCGCTTTTCTGGGAGGAATACTCGACAGTATGACTCCATGCGTTTATCCGGTAATTCCGGTTGTTATTTCTTACATGGGTGCAAAATCCGGAAAAAAGAAATCAGCAGGATTCACACTTTCGCTTTTCTTCGTTATAGGATTGGCCATAACTTATTCAGTCGTCGGGCTTCTTGCATCATTTCTGGGAGGAATTTTCGGTGTCGGAGATATTGCCGCCAATCCTGTTGTCAGAGTCGTAATAGCATCTATCTTTACAATCCTCGCTCTCAGTATGTTCGGGCTCTGGGATATGAACCTGATTTCATCGGAACAGCAGACGAAGCTCATGCAGAAAGGTAAGGAGAGCAGCGGCGTGATAGGCGCTGTGATAATCGGAATGGTGAGCGGAGTTGTTGCCGCACCATGCGTAGGTCCCGTTCTAGCGGTACTCCTGATACACGTTGCTACCGCCGGCGATGTTCTATACGGCTGGCTTCTTTTCATCGCATTCGCCTTCGGGTTAGGACTGTTATTTATAGTGATCGGAACATTTTCCGGAGCTATCAATGCTCTTCCGCACGCGGGCGCCTGGATGATGAAAATAAAAAAATTCTTCGGTGTCGTAATGATCGGTGCCGCACTTTACTTCCTTAGTATCGTAATTCCGGAGCACATTCTCTATTTCATTCTTTCACTGCTGACAATACTTTTATCGGTTTATTTGGGCGCTTTTGAAAAAACCAAGGAAGACTCGGGGTTCTTTTCATATTTAGCTAAAGCGGTGGGGATATTTGTATTAATGATCGGACTTGTATTCTCCCTTAAGACAATATCGTATTATGTTGCTCTTCCTTTCGGAGGTTCATTAATATTAAACAGCGATGCGGAAGTAATGAAAATCCCTTTTAATAAGAGTGATTCTGAGTTGGGAATAGTCGAAAATGCCGTTTCTGAAATTGCCGGAACAGAAAAAATCGTAATGGTGGACCTGTGGGCCGAATGGTGCATGAACTGCGTAGAAATGGATAAAACTACATGGAAAGATCCGGAGATAGTTAATTTCGCTTCTCAACATTTTTTACCGATAAAACTCGATTTTACAGATAAGAACAGCGATTTTTCAAAAAAATACATTTCAGAATACCTTCAATACGGAGCCAGCAATATCCCACTGATCCTTTTCATTAACGGGAACGGGGAAGTAATCGAGAAAGTGCAGGGTCTAGTTGAAGCGGATATTATGCTGAAAAAAATGAAAAAGATCGTATCAGAAAATAAATAAGTCAGGGAGAAGACCATGAGCAGCGCATTAAAAGTAACACAGTCTACGTTTGAACAGGAAGTACTGAACCGTGAAAATCTGACAATAGTAAAATTCGGAGCCGAATGGTGCGGGCCTTGCAAAAAGCTTGACCCTATAATTGACGAGATCGCGGCAGACAACAGCGATGTAAAAGTAACTTATGTTGACATAGATTCTGACGGAGCTCTTGCGGCCCAGTACGGAATACTGTCCGTGCCGTCAACCCTTTTTTTTAGACAGGGTAAGGTCATGTCATCAATAATCGGGCTTGTTTCAAAAGCTAAGATCCAATCTGCGATCGACCAGTATAAATAAACTGAAAAATGAAACGGACAATAAAAGGCGGCAGTTCAGTAATGCCGTCTTTTTTATTCCTCTTTGAAATTTTCTACTGTATATAATTCGATCTTCGGGTGATCATTTAAAATACAATCCGGATCCAGTCCGGCTTTGTAGCATAGATGTGAGAAGAACTCTTCGTGAGAATTCAGCTGCTCCCACACCTGAGGAAGGAAAGTTGCGGAGTAAAAAGAATGACTGAGATAGACTCCGTGCCTGTGTGGTATGACCTTTTTCTTTAGATCCTGAAAACCGGAATAACTGATCTCCTGTCTTGGAGTAAGAACGGATATTTCTATGATCACTGAGGACGCTTCTTCTGCTGATAACGGAGGGAACCTCGGATCCCTGAAAGCGGCATTTTCGGAATTACCGATAACATCTTCGTAGAGCGGCCTGTGAGCCTCAAGTGATCCTATACATCCTCTCAGTTCCCCGCTTTTTGTAAGTGTAACAAAACACGCACCCTGACTTTTAGCCTCTTCAGGAACATCTTTTACCGATATGGCCGTTCTTGTATGACCAAGTTTCGAAAGTATAGAGTACCTGGAAAGCTCAAGAAGATATTTTTTAGTTTCTTCCTTCATATTTTCAGTATCCTAGAACGGAATTATATGTATCGATGTTTTTAAGAACAGAAACCGCTTTTTGAAGCTGAGGATCGCTAGTATTCATTATCCTGTATTTTTCTCGGTTACCCTTTGTGTAAACACCGAATTCAATAAGCAGGTTATGCTTTATATCCTCTATATTATCGTCAAAATTATTCGAGCTCATTTCATGTATATGCGCCTTTATATCACTGATCCTGGAAACAGATAGTTCATCATAGCCGAGTTCTCCGGAGATTTTAAGAAGTGAGTCAACCAGCATTTCACCCGGGTCAGTGTAGAGTGATTTGCTGTCTGACAAGAATTCTCTGAAATCTGAAATTATATCATCATTCATTGCGCCATCGTACTCATAGTTCCCGTTCATGTTGTAAAATTCATAGACGAAATCGCTGAAAAAATTATTCATTCTCAAGTAAGAAATGTAGCCCGAATTCTTAGCTGGTTCGACTGGAACATCTGGCAATATTCCGATACCCGAAGGAAGGGGCCTGCCGTTGACGAGTGAATTAAAAAAGACAGTGTCGGATCCGTTCTTTTTCCGGTCGCCGAAAATATCATCCTTCTGAATAAGCCTGCCTGTCGGTGTATAATATTTTCTTATGGTCATTTTCAGGTTCTTCTTCTGATAATATCCGACATCGAAAAGCTGCTGGACAAGGCCTTTCCCGAACGATCCCTCCCCTACGATCACTGCCCTGTCGTGATCCTGAAGCGCACCGGCGAAAATTTCAGACGCAGAAGCGCTCGAGCCGTTTATCATTACTACTACAGGTATCTCAGTATCGGCCGGTTCGAGATAAGTGTTGTACATGATCTCGCCTTCGGCGTCTCTGGACCTTGTAGATACGACCGGCTTTCCTTTCGGAAGAAATGCCCCTGAAAGTTTTACTGCGGTTTCAAGCAGTCCTCCGGGATTATATCTAAGGTCTATTATCAGTGAAGTCGCTCCTTTCGATATCAGTTTCTCGAATTCACTCATAAAATCATAATACAGCGTGCCGGAGAACTCATTGATCTTAATATAACCTATATTTTCGTCTATAATTTCAGAATAAGGAATGTTGGCTATCTCGATACTTGCTCTTGTAAGATTGAAATCAAGAATTTTATCACTTCCCGATCTCTTTACTCTCAGCTTAAGACGGGTGCCGGGTTCACCTTTAAGATATTTTGACGCGTCCTTAACCGACATTCCGAAAGTATCCATATCTTCTATGAACATTATCCTGTCTCCTGCCCTCAATCCTACTTTTGATGCCGGAGTATCGTCCATAGGTGATATCACAGTCAGTCTTTTATCCTGCCCGCTCGTTCCAAGATATATACCTATCCCGCCGTATTTACCAGTTGAGAGTTCGTCATAATGATCGATCTCGTTGTCTTTCAGAAGTACAGTGTAAGGGTCGGTCTTTGAGAGCATTGCACTTATACCTTCGCTCATCAGTTCCTCAATGTTCGCGGTATCCACATAATTCTCGTTCAGCGTCAGCATTACATCGAAATACAGTCTGATATTGTCTGAAAGCTCCTGATAATAATCTGATGTCTTTTCAATAGAAAATACCGATGATAAAATAATGAATGAACCCAGAATGATATTCTTCATAACAGATCTCTCTTCCTAAGCACATCCGATATTCTGCCGAAGACCTCTTCCACAGTACCTGATGCGTCAATTACACTGAACCTTTCCGGATCTCTGCGCGATATTTCCAGAAAACCTTTCCTTACACGATCGAAGAAATCTATATCCTCCGACTCCATTCTGTTTATCTCCTCGCCTCTTGAAGTTACTCTTGACAACGACTTCTCGGTTTCTATGTCCAGAAAAAAAGTGATGTCCGGTATATATTTCCCGTTCTCTGTCGCGAACAGATTAAGAACCCTTATTGTTTCAAGGTCAAGTCCTCTCCCGTAACCCTGATATGCTGTTGTTGAGTCTATGAACCTGTCGAGAATTACGACACATCCGTCTTCCAGCAGTCTTGATATATCTTCGCGCACAAGCTGAGCGCGGCTGGCGATATAAAGGAGCATCTCTGTTTCGGGTTTCATTGAATTATTGTCAAGATCAAGCAGAAGTCCCCTGATCTTTTCAGATACAGTATTTCCTCCGGGTTCTCTCAGTACCTTTACTTTTTTCCCGGAACTTTGAAGTATATTCAAGGTCTTATCTATCTGCGTCGATTTTCCGCAGCCGTCTAAACCTTCGAACGATATTATCATATTGAGTACCGCATGAATTATTGTTTTTTAACAGGCATAAGGACACTTACCCGGTCGGGAACGATAAGGGTCTCGCTTATTCCTCTCCATCCGAGCGTCTGCTGAAATTGTTCAGCTTCTTCTTTGTTCCTGAATTTTCCTATTCGAATTTTATAAAAAGGAGGCTCGAAAATGAGAGTCACGTTCTCTTCTCCGAAAGTTGTAATGTATAAAGACTCCCTTCTCTTAGCTTCGTTCAGATCTTCAGTTCTGAATATCTGTATCCTGAAACCGTTTATCTCCTGCAGTATGCTGTCAGACCTTGAATGTTCGCTGAAAGTGTACTTTCTGTCGAAAAGTTCAGGCATATCCGCTTGAGGATCAACTTTAGGTACGCCGGAAAATATCTTTTCATCCCTTCTGTATTCTGAAGCGGTAAATTCAGCGGACATTTCAGATCTTTGAGCACATTCAGCAACTGCAGCCGAGAGATAAAGGATTATCACGAAAATATATACGGTCATTCTAATAGTATTCATTCTTAAGAACATTGAGTTCCTCTTTAAGATCAAAATCCAGTTTAAGGATCTCGTCTCTGTATGATTTAAGGTTTTGTAAATACTTTGAGTTCCTCGGTTCCTCATTAACTTTCTTGGAGTAATATTGTATCTCCCTTTTCACAGTAGATGCGGCAAATTTGTACCTTGCGTGAGCAAAGTCTACCAGGTTGTCATAATTTTCGGGATCCTCGTCAACTATTTTTGATAGTGATTCCATTTTTTCTTTGTATGATTCTGGCACAAGTACAAGCTCGCTCAGCAGTGCTTCTATCTTAGGATCGTCATCCTTATACTCCAGATTGAGTTCATTTTTGTTGGCAGATGAGGATATTTCAGCCCCTTCTTTCTCAACACTATGATCAGCCTGTGCGGCTTCAGCCGGTATGTTTTCTGTATTTTTTTCCGGAATTTCTTCCTGAGGTTTCTCCTTTCTTTCCTCGACAAAGGCCGTAAAATTCTGCCTTTCTTCAATAAAGCTCTGTGTGAGACCGTCAAGGCTTTCTATTATATCCTCTGAAAAGCTTTTTTCCATATTAAGGACTTCGTCTGAGATATTATGCTTTCTTGCAACATCATCTTTTTCTTCAAATCCGAATTCCGGTATCTCGATATCAGCTGATGAATCAAGCTTGTGGAGAACTTCATCGTCCAATATCTCTGTTTTCTGTTCCGTTGCTATTTCAGGCGGAATTAATTCTTCCTGTTTCACAGGTTCTGAAGCGGTATTGTCTTCGGTCGGAGCTTCTTCACCTTTGAACGAGAAGTCGGTATCACTGATCATAAGTATGTTCTTGGCATCAGGATCCATAGGATCAAGCCTGGCAACGGATTTTAGGGCTTCAAGCCTGTCATGAGCATTACCCTTTCTGTCCTCTATATCCGCTATATATTTATAGGCCTTAACGCATCCCGGGTCTTTTTTTACCGCGCCTTTAAAAAGCATCTCTGCCTGATCGAATTTGTTCTCATTGAAGAATATTTCCCCGAGTACAAGCTCTCCCGAAGTGTATTCCGGATAAGAATTAATATTCGCCTTCAGAACTTTCTTAGCTCTTACCGGGTCACCCGACTGAACGAGAATATCAGCATAGAACGCAAAATACTTTCTGTCCTTCTCGTACAGTTTAACAACTCTGTTCAATGTCTGTTTCAATTCTTTTTCCATAACTGCAGTTCCGTTAAATTAGAATTCTTCCGCGATATTTATCAGTTTGTGCCTGTCTGTAATATTTATGAATCCTTCCTTTTCAGATATTATCTTGGATTTCTTAAACTTACTCATAACCCTGATGGCCGTTTCGATCGTTGTACCGGTAAGATTAGCGATCTCCTGCCTTGACAGCTTTATACCAAGCTTGATTCCGGTCTCTGTCTTTTCACCAGTGTTCTTGGCGAACTGGATCAGATGTCTCGCGATCCTTCTTTCCACTTTTTCAAAAGCCATGTTCTTGAGACCGATATAAGCTTCCGTAAGGTGGGCGTCGACTACTTCCGCATAAGCTTTATACAATTCAGGTTTACGGTTCAGCATTTCGGAAAAATCGGAAGTGTTCATCTTTGCCACAACAGAGTTTTCAAGGGCTTTCGCACTGTAGGAACACTCAGACCTCCTGTCAAAAAGCAGATTATTGTCTGAGATTATATCGTTGGATGATACTATCCTGAGAATAAAATCCCTTCCCGCAGATGAGTGGGCCAGCATTTTTACCCTGCCTTCGCAGACAAAATAGATAAAAGAACAGTAATTGCCTTCCTCAAAAACGAACTTGTTCTTTCCGATCTTCTCGATAATGACCTTGTCAAATATCTTTTTCATCTCTTCAGCCTTCAGATTTCTTAAGACTGGGAGTTCCTTTATGAATTTTTCTTTATCTTCCATTTTACGGTCCGGTTTTATTCTTCGATATTTCTATCTGCTCGTTCTTCAGCAGTGATATTCTATTGAGGATCTCGTTTTGTCTTTCAGCATCTTCCGTGTACTTCAGTTCGTCGTTCAAACTCTTGATCCTGCCTGATAATTTCCTCAACAGAATGATCTTAACGCTGTCAAAGCAGGCTGTCATAATTTTATCTTCCGGTTCAGTTCTGCCGGATTTTCCGTCGTAACCGGAATATGCTGTTTCCTGGCTTAAGACGAAACTTATCATAAAATCCTTGAATTTATCGTCAAAGTCAATTAAAATATTATTTAATTTTACGGACTCTCCCTCTTCAAAAAGTTCGTATATTTTTAAAAATAACGCCGCTGCTTCCGGATTTCGAATATCCTTTTCTGTTATACTGCTCAGAATATACTTAAGAGCGTTTTGCCCGGAAAGCATAAGATATATAAGCGTGAACTCGACCGCGTCATCATTTCTCGGAATGTAAGATCCCGTGATCTGTTTAACCTCGTTACGGGGTATCGCCTGTTTATTAACGTTCCTCTGGAATTCCTTTTCGAACGAGGTCCTGTCCGTGGAAAGTTTCAATGAAGCTTCATTTATATACATATCAAGTGTCAGCGGGTCTTTTACGTGTTTAAATGATTCAGCCACAGTTCTTACGGCAGTAATTTTTGCGTTGGCAGTATCTGTCCTCAGGCCGTTAAAAACGATACTGAGATCGATTATATTCAGCGGCTTATCCAAAAGCGCGTCAAGACTCTCTTTTCCTTCAGAGTAAAGGAAACTGTCCGGATCGCTCCCGTCAGGCAAAAGAATAATTTCGGGGATCATACCTGTCTCAAGGATTATCTCGGAAGTCCTCAACGCGGATTTCATTCCTGCTGTATCTCCGTCGAGCATAATAAACACTCTGTCGGCATTTCTTTTAACAAGAAGCGCATGATTCTCTGTGAAAGCGGTCCCGCAGATAGCTGTTGCGTTCGTATATCCGAATTTGTGCATCGATATAAGGTCTACATTACCTTCAACAAGAATTATCTCTCTTTTTTTTCTTATACTCTCCATGGCCTGATACAGTCCGTAAAGCACCTGATTTTTTCTGTAAAGTACTGTTTCGGGAGAGTTAAGGTATTTAGGCTGCGACTGATCATTAAAAGCTCTACCGCTGAAAGCCAGAACATTACCAAGCTGGTCGAATACCGGGAACACAAGCCTGTTCCTGAACTGATCGTAAATATTTCCCTTTTCGTTCTGTTTCCTCAGACCTGCCTCAACGAGCAGCTCGTCCTGATACTGACTGAATCTCTCGCTATTCCTTAAAGCATGCCAGTCATCCGGTGCGTAACCCAGCCTGAATTTCGTAAGAAGTCCGTTATCAATCTTTCTTGATTCGACATATTTTTTAACATGCGATTGTTTTTTTGTCATTTCTGCGATCAGGTGCTCGTGAAAAAAATCGCAGGCAAGGCCGTTCAATATCCTTAATACCTCTTTCTTGCCGTCTTCCGTTCTGTCCCTTACGGTTCCGTCAAACTCCTCTTTTATCTCGATTCCGTATTTTGAAGCCAGAGATCTGATGGCGTCAGGGTAGGACAGATTGTCATACATCATTACGAACTTTATCGAATCTCCGGAAGCTCCGCACCCGAAGCATTTGAATATCTGTTTTGAATCCGAGATCATGAAAGACGGGGTTTTTTCGTCATGGAAAGGACACCGGGCCTTGTAATTCGAGCCTGCCCTTCTTATGTCTATCCTCTCCCCGATCACATCTACGATATTTACCGAGTTCTGAAGTTTTTCTATCTGATCTTTAGGTATCAATAAGTGTCCTTTAACTAGTACTTCTGGACTTCGTTGTTTATTATCACGAGTTCGACGCCTGCCTGCCTGAACATATCTTCAGACTCCTGACCTCTCTGATATTTCCTCTCAACGACGACCCTTTTTATACCGCTGTTTATTATAAGCATCGCGCAGGTGCGGCACGGAGTCATCCTGCAGTAGAGGGTCGCTCCGTCGATCGATATCCCGAGTTTGGCAGCCTGGCAGATCGCGTTCTGTTCGGCGTGCACTGTGCGTACACAGTGCTCGGAAATGCTGCCGTCCTCATGCAGCATTTTCTTGAACTGGTGCCCGGCATCGTCGCAGTGCGGGAGGCCTATCGGCGAGCCGACATATCCTGTTGTCAGTATCTGGCCTTTCCGGGCGATGACGCATCCGCTCCTTCCCCTGTCGCAGGTGGCGCGCTTGGATACGGCGTTCATGACCTCCATGAAATACTCGTCCCATGTCGGCCTTATATATTTTTTTTTCTCTGTCATTGCGCAGTCCGATGTTTATTTTAAAAATTCAACAGCTTCTTTTATTCTCTTAAGTGTTTCTTCCTTACCTATGACATGAGCTATTTCGCTAGCCCCGCCCGGCGTAGCGCTAACTCCTGACAGAGCGATCCTTGCCGGCCAGAGTACTGTTCCGGCTTTACATCCTTCGGCTTGAATAAGTTCCTGAAGCGCGCCGAACACCGTCTCGTTGTTCCAGTTCTGAACTTCCTCGAAATGAGGGATCATTTTTTCAAGCATTGTTTTTGCCGAATCCGGATCTGACTTCATTTTTTTATGGGTATAAAGCTCTTTGTCGTAAGCCGGAACTTTTACGAAAAATTCTGTTTTTTCAGGTATCTGTCTGAAAGTTTCAAGCCTCTCCTGGATCAGTCTGCTTACCATTTGCGTATCAACTTCAGCTTTCAGGCCGTCGCTGTAATACTCTTCGGCTTTTTTGTGAAATTCGTCGAACGGCATAGCTTTGATATGCAGATTATTGAGCCATGTGAGCTTTGAATATGTAAAGATCGCATTTGATTTATTGATCCTTTCGGGTGTGAATTTCTGAACAAGATCGTCAAGGGTGAAGAATTCCTCCTCGGTTCCCGGATTCCAGCCCAGCATAGCTATGTAATTGATGACGGCTGCAGGCAGATACCCCATATCGATAAGGTCCTGGAATGAAGCGTCTCCTTCCCTTTTACTTAATTTCTTTCCGTCCTCCCTTAGAATATGCGGCAGGTGTATGTATTGAGGTATATTCCATCCGAAACTTTCGTATAACAGATCATACTTCGGCGCAGAAGAAAGATACTCATATCCTCTGATAACATGCGTGATCTCCATAAGATGATCGTCGACCACATTGGCGAAGTTGTAGGTCGGCAGTCCGTCAGCTTTAAGCAACACCTGCTCGTCGAGAGTGTTATTTTCTACGGTTATAGAACCGAAAACCATATCATGAAAAGTAGTGCTCCCTGTTTCAGGTATTCTTTGTCTTACTACGAATGGAATTCCGGCTGAAAGATTATTTTTGACTTCCTCATTGGTCAGATCTCTGCATTTATCCCTGAAAGGCCTGTCCGGAAACCGCTTTGAAAATTCTTCTTTTTCCTTTTCCAGTTCCTCTTTTGTGCAGAAACACCTGAAAGCTTTTCCGGAATCCAAAAGTTCATTTATGTATTTTGCATATATTTCGCGCCTTTCACTCTGAACATACGGTCCGTAATCCCCTCCGGCGACCGGCCCTTCGTCATATTCAATACCGGCGAGTTTCAGACTTGAGAATATGACTTCCACCGAATCCTCAACAGTCCTCTTGCTGTCTGTATCCTCGATCCTTAAGATGAATTTTCCACCGTCTCTTTTTGCTGTGAGATAGGCGTAAAGGGCTGTCCGTAAATTTCCTATGTGCATATAGCCCGTAGGGCTGGGTGCAAATCTTGTTCTTACCATTACTTTTCCTGAATTTTCATTTTTCATGCGCCTAAAGATATGATATTCGACAGCAATAATCAAGACGGATATTAAATCAGTTTTCAAGGCATTAATTTTCTTTGCTTTTAACAGAGTTATTTATTATTTTAATTACAGACAATGTGTGACACGAATCACAGCAGTAATGTGTATTCTCCCTTAAATTGATCGTAATTGTTGAAGAGGAGTTATTATGAAAGATATATTAAAAATGATCCTGGTTCTGACGGTAACGTTGACTACCTGTCTTTATTCCGCAGATGTATGGAGCGGCTATGTAGATCTGACTGACGACTATGTGATCGGATCCGGAGACAGACTCGATATACTTCCCGGAACTGTGATCCGAGTTTCTAAAGGCTGCAGAATTATTGTTGAAGACGGAGTAATCAATGCATCAGGCAGCGAATATGAAAAAATAAGATTTACATCTTATGAACCGGAGGTATCCGGCAACGACAACTGGGGCGGGATCGAATTCTATAATGCACGTCAGGATACTTCGATTCTGGATCACTGCATCATCGAGAACATTTACAGGACTCAGGAACTCGGTAGTATTTTCGTAAGTAACTCATTAGTCAAGATCACTAATTCGGTGCTACAGAACAATGAAGCCCCTTACGGGTCAGCAGTTCAGTCCGCAGACAGTTATCTTTACTTATTCAAGAACAAAATACTGAACAATAAAGTCTCTTTATTCGGATCTGCTGTGTATATCTGCCATGAAAGAGACACGGGCCTGGCCGAAACAAAAATAATTAAAAACCTGATCTCGGGAAATGAATCCGGGAATGTTGAGGATTTTGATATGACATCGGGAGGGATCCTAGTCGTTGAACAAAACCAGATCGGCTCATACACGCTTATTCAGGAGAATGATGTTATCGCGAATAACTGCCTCGCAGGAAAAGCCGCGGGAGGAATAGGCGGAGGAATACAGATAAGAACTCAGTCAAAATACGCCGTTGATGTAATAGGCAACAAGATCATGTACAATAAAGCAGGCGTCGGAGGCGGACTTGCGGTGATCTTCAAATCAGACGGAACTTATCCGCATAACTATAAGAACAACATCGTTTCCAACAACACTTCGGTCACTTATTCAGGCGGAGTGTTCATTGACATGGATTATGTGCGCAATCCGGAAGAAGTTCTTTTCGTAAACAACAACATAATAAACAATCTTAACCTAGATCCGGAGATCGGCTCCGGGGGATATTTCATCAAATTCAGCAGCGATCTAGGAAATTATATAAAAGTCGTGAACTCGATAGTGTGGGGGAACTACATGAGCGGCAAATCCGACGACTTCAATTCCTCACCGAG
The DNA here is from genome assembly GCA_036721445.1 of Candidatus Delongbacteria bacterium. Classification (GTDB taxonomy): domain Bacteria; phylum UBA4055; class UBA4055; order UBA4055; family UBA4055; genus UBA4055. The sequence continues at coordinate 3,570 of DAIMKZ010000026.1, read as the reverse complement.
CGTTTATCCCGGAGCTTATGTCACTTACTCAAACACTACCGACTACATAGAAGGCAGGGGCAACATTTCATATCCTTCACTTTTCTACAGAGAAACAGCATATTACGGCGCGGAACCTTACGAAAATTACTTGAGAGGTGATTACCATCTGTCGCTGGAGTCTCCATGTGTAGATGCCGGAGACCCTGAAAGCGGTAAGGAACCGGACGACAGCCCTGCGAATATCGGCGCTTACGGTCTTACCAATGAATATACAACATCCGAATACACTACAATTCCGTACGAAAATAACATTAGCGTTACAGTACCGCAGGGAAGAACTTTCAAGCTCGACTGCAGCGAAAATTCTAAACAGATAGTCATTGATAAATTAACTGTAGAAGACGGCGGACAGATATTTTTAAAGATATCACCTTCATCCTATGATCCGAACATTTACATAAACATGCTTCACACTCAAGGCAGAAAGATCGGCGACCTCTATACAACAAAGATACAGAGGATGACAACTGAACAGCAGCCAGAGCTCTCTTATAACATAATTAATGTTATTGACATGAATTGTACGGGTGCACAGTTCAACAATATGGCCGTCTCGGCAGTATCATCGGATTTTAAATCCACTCTGATTGACTCTCATATATACATCGACGAATACAATGCTACTCTGACAGGCATCAACCTTGATACTCCGGAAGCTTTTGTTGAAAACAATACTGTAGATAATTTCGGGATCGGGATATATTACGGACCCCTCTCCAAAGAAACAAAAGCCGCGATAAGAACGGGCAGGATCGCGAACAACACTATCAGTTTCGACGCTTCAGCGTCTAATAAGGAAACAAAAGCAAAAGGAATTGTCGTTGAAAGCAGTAAGGCTGATGTTGAGAACAATACTGTTGTTAATCCGAATGAAGGTATCGAAGCCTCTTATGCTTCGTCAGGCAGGATCACGAATAATACGGTCAGTTTTGACGGTTCTGCTTCAAATAAAGCGGGAACGAATAAGAAAGCGATATACATTTTCGGCGGGGCGAATTACGAGGTCGATCACAATAAAATATACTGCGATGACGCGCTTACAACCGCGATCAGCGGTATTGAAGTGCATGATTCACCAATAAACTGCTATTACAATATTATAAGATTCGGTAGCTACGGAACCGCTGACCATGACAGGTTCGGATTCTTTACACAGAACCTTTCGTCCTATCCGATATTTATTAATAATACAGTATATAATTCCGACATCGGATTTGCAGATTACGGCTCCTCAACAGATATTAAATTATACAATAACATCTTCTACGGACCCGCGGTTTCCACTTATATTACGGGAACTGATCAAAACATACTCTTATATAACAACGATATTACAGGCGAAATTGACTGGTCTGCGATCGCGGACGATGAGTACAATATTTATGATAATCCTCAATTCCAGTCCTCAAAAGTCAACGATTTTTATCTCTGGGGCGAGTCTAAATGTATAGACGCAGGGCGGTTTGAACCTGACTATCACATTTACGGCGATACTTTCTATGGACAAGCGCCTGATATCGGAGCGGTGGAATTTTATCAGGAATCTTCTTTCTATGCTCCCCAGAATATTACTATTTCAGCTAACAGCACTACCCTGACCATCTCATGGTCTTCCGTACCTGACGCGGTTTCATATAAAATATACGGATCGAATGATCCTTACGGGACTTTCTCGTACATAAAGAGCACCGCCGGCACATACTGGTCATCTTCAACTGCCTCCGCAAAATATTTTTACCGCGTGACGGCATCGAGAGACGGGGTCAAACCCGGGTCAGAAATCGAAGATGACATAGCAAAAGAGGTAAAGACTGCCGCCGCTGCTGACAGAAAAATAAGTATACAGAAAAAAGAAAGTTTAAAATAACAAACTGGGGAGTGAGTTATGAAAAAAATACTAACGGCTGCTCTACTGTCTCTGATGGCAGTGTCGTTCTCCGCGACTATTGTTTGGAGCGGCGATAAAGTAGTCAATTCCGACTTCACCGTCAGCTCAACTGATCAGCTTATAATCGAGGCCGGAACGATCGTCAGGTTCGATGACGGTGTCAGGATCACAGTCTACGGACAAATTCAGTCAATGGGGACAGAATTTGAGCCTGTTCATATGATCCCGTCAGTCGAAAGCTACTGGGGTGGAATTGATATCAACTCGGTCTCCGGCAACAACCAGTTCAATTACACTATTTTCAAAGATATTGATGTTCCGTGGGAAACCGGAAGAGGCGGTCTTACATTTAATCAATCTTTGGTAACCGTATTCAACTGCCGGTTCTTAGGTAATCAGAGTCAGACAGGTGGAGCTATAAAGATCATAAGCGGAAACACTACGGTCTCAGATTCTTACTTCTATATGAACGGTGCGCCTGACGGCGGAGCTATTTTTATCGAGAACAATTCACCTGTTTCAAGCCAGGTAAATATAACAGGATGCAGCTTCGAGCACAACGATGCATGGACCAGAGGAGGCGCGATTTTTATACAGGACACGCAGTCATCAGTGATTATGGATCTAAACATAATAAAATGCGCGATGTTTGAAAATAATTCGGGAGACGGAGGAGCTATTTACTACGATAACCGAGGTCACATAGATATGGAATTCTCGAAATCACGAATATTCAACAACAGCTCATCCTGGGGTAGCGCGATCTATATGAAATTTATGGAAACGATGCCAGGCAATATCCTCGCTCAAAAGTTCTCAAACCTTCTGATATTCAAGAACAACGGATATGACCAGTCGGGTGTTTATATCGATATGGGTCTTACACAGAACCCTCAAAACTTAAATTTTACAAATGCGACCATCGCGTTCAATTCCATCAAGCCATCCAAAGAAGTCAAACAAGATTATACTTCAGGTATATACCTCAAGGGTCCTATCGGCAATTTCCCGCAGATCAGGAACTCTATTCTCTGGCAAAACACAGACTATATCGGCGAAAGCAATTTCTTTTTGGAAGGGAGTCCCATCCCTCAGATAGATTCGATTTTCCGCTATTGCGATATCGGAGGTTTTTTCGCGGAACAACCTAATATAAGCGCACCTCCGCTTTTCGTAAGGCCTCCGCTGAATTCAGAAGAAGAATATATGATGGACATAGACAGGTACGATTTCCACCTTTCTGTACATTCTCCCTGCGCGAACGCGGGTGACCCTGCAGAACCTTGTACCGAGCTGAACAGCATCCGGGTCGATATGGGAGCATACGGTAACACGATGGAATCTGTTAGAACTTTCCAGACAGTACTGGCACTGGATGTTAACACAAGTGTTAATGTACCGGCAGGTGAAGCGCTTGTGATTGACTTTCAGGGTAAGGCTATTAAGGCGGAATGGATCGAACTTTATCTTCCTTCCAACTCCGAGGTTTATTTCAAAGCTTCTTATAATGCAGATATAAGTTTCCAGAGACTGAGAACTCTGCCGGGTAAATTCGACGGAGGAGTTGTGAGGATCCAGACCCTTGTTGATACACTTCAGGGGACTACCACTCTTCCTCAGGAAATTATTTTCGAAGAATA
>DAIMKZ010000025.1:0-26014 GCA_036721445.1 Candidatus Delongbacteria bacterium | reverse complement strand
AAATTATCAAATTCTTTAGGTACTTTAAAAGTAATACCTGCTGTAGCACCAGTTCCTGCTATTAGAATATCCCCATATTTGATAGTAAATCGTCTTATCTCATCTGTGTTTTCTACATAAACTGGTTCGCTGCCGAGGAAATCACCTATTCGTATTAATCTGATGCCTTTTGTTTCTGAATTGACATATTTGATATAATTAGAACCTGCACCTCTTTTTACTTCACAAACCTCCCCAAGTCTCTTCTCTTCCCAGTCCGGATAATCGTTCCCGTTCTCATCCTTGAACCTAATCTTCTGAGAGAATATTTTCTGCATGACTCCTTTTTTGTATTCCGACATCAGCTCTTTTTTGCGGGAAAGCTTTTCGATCTTCGTATCGATATCAGAAAGAAAGTTCGCGATCTTCTGCTGCTCCGGGAGAGTGGGTAGATAGATTTGTAATCCTGATAATTGTCTAGCATACAAGTGTATAACTGAAATCCCCTGAGCTAAGTTAGCAATTTCAGTTTGCTTTTTGTTTTTCAGGAAGTAAGCAAGGAATAATCCATCTTCTTTTGTTCTGAGAATGTTAATATCACCACCTATTGCAATACCGTCATGCATGATACATGAAGCCGTTGAGATATCAATTGCAGTCTCACCTGAAGCTGGTATTATCACATCGTTTTTTTTGCTTAATACAAGTTCATCTTTATTTATATTTGTTCTTGAATATATTTGGTCGATTTTTTCTTTATACTTTGTATATAATTCTCCGTACCTGATGCACTCTAAACCTTCTTCTGTAATATCAGATTTCGAAATATTCTTTCCTTTTGAAAATTCAGCCACATTCCCAAGCTTCTTCTCGACCCAGGGTTGACTGAATCCGGGAAAGCGGAGTTTTGGTGTTTTTGTATTTTTATGTGAATGTTCTGTCATTATTCGTGTTCTTGTTTAGATTTTGATGGTGAATATTTCATTGAACAATTTTGTTTTTCTGACCTGATCGGTCTCGGTGTGTTCCTCTTTATTATAGATGATCTCGTATTCGACCGCGCCTGTGTATGTGAGGTATGTCTGGAATATTCTGTTACGGTAAGCCCACCAGTGAGACATTGTCTTATATTTTGGATCGGGATCGAAATCGAACGCGTCCATTGAGGCTGGGAAAGCTTTGAAGAACTTGTTGTAGTAATATCTTGATTCCCTGTAATCGTTCCCGTATTTTTTAAGCAGGTATAAAGTGTAGCCGGCCGACCTTTGGATGAAACCGTCGTCCTGTCTTACGGATTCAAATCCCCAGTTGTATTTTGATATGAGAGCGGCCATTAACACAAAATATAGTTCCCGATCGTCAGTGAGGGCCTGTTCACCAGCTTTGGTTAAAGTTATGATATTGTTCCTTAATTTTGTATATCCGCATAACTTGGCCAGAATTCGGGCAACAAATATGATAATGACATCTTTTTCGCCTACCAGCTTTACTATTCCCCTTTCAACCGCGTCATCTTTCAGTGTAGTGTTTTCGTATAGTTCTTTTACATATTTAGGAGGCATGTATTCGGCCTGAGTGAGCTTGATCTGCTTTTCCCGCTCAAGTATCCGCATAAAATGTTTTACGAGCCTGAAGATCGGTATCTTATTTATTGATTCAGCCGAAATGTCCGGGTTGAGTCGGATCAGTCCGTCTTTTTGGAAGGTTGAATACAGAATGTTGTGCATCTTATCTGGAGAAAGTCCGTCAAAATCGTCTAATCCTGTGCTGTTCTGCTTTCTCTGCTGATTTTCCACAAACCTCTTAAAGTCATTAAAATTTGATTTCATTTTTCTCCTTTCCGCTGCGATCCGTAAAGTGCCATTTCCTCTCTGACCATACCTATTTCCTTTACAAGCTGCCGTTTTAATTCTTCCTTTGTCGGTAAATATAATTTGTATTTTGAAGCGAATATATTTGAATTCTCAGGGAGTGTGAGTTCTACTAAAGCATCATTATTTCTGTGACATAATAAGATCCCGACTGTGGGATTTTCGTCTTCAAGCTTCACATACCTGTCAAAATAATTTACATACATCTGCATCTGCCCGAGATCCTGATGAGTGAGTTTGTCCCGTTTAAGATCTATCAGTACATAGCATTTCAGAAGTCTGTTGTAAAATACGAGATCAACATAATAATGCTCATCATCAAAGGTGAATCTTTTCTGTCTTGCCTCGAATAAAAAGCCTTTTCCAAGCTCTAAAAGAAACATTTCCAGTTTGTTTATGAGCGCAGTTTCAAGATCATATTCAGAATAACGGCTTTGCTCTTTAATACCTGCAAATTCAAGTATGTACGGATTCTTTATTATATCTTCAGGTTTTTCAACGATCTGGCCTTTCATTGACAACTGTTTTATTTTAGATTTGTTCTTACTTAGTGAAAGTCTCTGATACAATGAAGAGGCGATCTGTCTTTTTAATTCTCTAACACCCCAAGAATTATTTAGTGATTCTATCTCGTAAAATTTTCTTTCATTTATATCGTCAATTGTTAACAGATTGATATAATGAGACCAGCTTAATTTGAAGTGTTTTGCCAATTCGACGGTCACTGACTGTCGAATTTGAATATCCGTGCCTGATATAACATTCTTTTGAGGCTGCACCAAAGATTCGACGGACACTGTCTGTCGAATCTGTTTATATTCAATATAAAACTCTCTGTCCTTTTTCAGATTTGTAGGTGATACGCCTTTTATTCCTTTATTCCTAAGTTCCTGTGAGATGTTCTCTATCAATCGTTTACCATATTGAGCCCTGTCTTCACCGTTCTGCTCATATTCGACCAGGTAGAATCCATACAGCCAGTTGCGGACTATCAATGCGATATCCACAGATCTGAATGCCTGATACTGCATATCGGAATGTGTCGTCTCAAGTATTTCTATAAGCTTATCATATTTCATTTTTGTTCTCCGAATACGGGCGGCGCTATTCCGAGCTCTTTGCACTGCTCTATGATCTTTTTATCGACTGTCCCGATCTCTTCCTCAATTTTCTTCAGCTCATTTACGACTGCGTTCAGATCTACCGCTTCCTCCTCCTCAAAAGTATCGACATACCTTGGAATGTTCAGGTTGAAATCGTTCTCCTCTATCTCTTTTATGGTGACGGGACGGGAATACTTATCCTCCTCTCTCCTGCTTCTGTAAGTATCAATGATCTTTGCTACATCGCTGTCCCTTAAGTAATTCTGATTCTTCGCCTTTTCAAAACCTGCACTCGCGTCTATGAAGAGGACATTATCATCAGATGACCTGGATTTTTTGAAGACGAGTATGACGGTAGGGATGGAAGTTCCGTAGAAGATATTTGCAGGAAGACCGATGACAGCGTCAAGACAGTTCTTTTCGGCTATGAGATGCTTTCTGATGACTCCTTCCGCCGCTCCTCTGAAGAGTACTCCGTGAGGCAGGACGATTGCCATTACTCCGTTATCGTCAAGCTGATGTATCATGTGCTGAACGAAAGCGTAGTCGGCCTTTGTTTTGGGCGCGAGTGTGCCGTAATCCGAAAATCTGTCGTCGGACATGAAGAGCGGACTTGCGGACCAGTGTGCCGAGAACGGCGGATTGGCTACGACGGCCTCGAACCGTTTACCTGTGTGCTGCGGATGCTCGAGCGTGTCCTCCCTCTGAATATCGAACTTCCTGTAATGCACATCATGCATTATCATATTCATACGGCATAAGTTGTAGGTGGTCGGATTACTCTCCTGACCGTAAAAAGCTCCCACATCCTTCACTTCCTTCGCGACACGCAGCAGAAGCGAACCGGATCCGCAGGTGGGGTCGTAAACGGATTTGAGCTTATCCTTGCCTGTTGAAACTATCTTCGCGAGTATCTTGGAGACCTGCTGAGGCGTATAGAACTCCCCCGCCTTCTTCCCCGCTCCGCTCGCGAACTGTGAGATCAGATATTCATATGCGTCACCCAGAACATCGTTCTCAGCATTGTCAAGCCCGAAATCAATTTCGTCAAGATGCGACATCACCTTAGATATAAGCTCATTCCTCTGATTGACCGTCTTGCCCAGCTTTGAATCATTCAGGTTGATCTGCTCGAACAGATGGTCGAAATCATCCTCGCTGTCAGTCCCCATAGTACTGTTCTGAATATTATTGAACACCTTCTCAAGATCGTCCAGGATAAAATTACCCGTACCTTTGCTGTTGCCCTTCCTTGCCATTTCGGAAAAAAGCTCCGAAGGTTTTAAGAAGTAACCGAGCTTGTCCAGCGCTTCATGCTTAATTGCGTCAAGGTACTCGGGCTTGTCTTCGATTTCCATATATCTCACACCGTCGGGCTTTAAGATCTCATCGGCGTACGAATGCATCCTGCCGCTCAGGTATTTATAAAAAATAAAACCGAGAATATAATCCTTAAAATCGCTCGCGTCCATGCTCCCGCGAAGCGTATTGGCTATCTTCCACAGCTGCTGCTCAAGTTTCTGGTCGGCCATTTATTAGTCCTTAGTAAAACTTAGGTATTAAATAATTTCTTAAAAAAGCAAGAATCAGCATATAGGGCAGCAGATAGAAAACAATTACCATAATTACTATCAGCATAATGACCAGCGGAAGAATAAATGCAAGCAGCGAACCTGCATCATCTGTACTTGTCAGTTTATTACCGTATCCGTCATCTGAAGTAACTATCCTAGGCTGCATTGTGATAAGGGCATCGAATAATCTACCAATAAAACTCATAATACCGGAAGTTTCTCCGTCTATGCCGCCTCTTCTATTCAGCTCGTATGCAGGGATAAAACTGAAGAAGACAAGAAGTACGAACATAATGAATTTACTGCCCCAGAATTTTATCCCCTTGACCCCTTCATCATCCCATTTCTGTTTTCTGTACTCAATGTAGCTTTCAGGGGTCATAGCTTTAAATTCTTCAAGCTTTTTTTCAAGCTTATCTATTGCTAATTTGACCTTTTTTGCTTTTTCTTCTTTCCCCCTCATCATATAATTGTCGTATCTTGTCTTCGCTCTGTTCAATTCCTGACTGGTATCTGTAACTTCCGAATCAAGAACTTTCTGCACTGTTTCAATACTGCCTACTTCAAGGTCTGTAAAAAACTGCTTAAGTCCCATGTTGTAAAAAAAGAAAATTATAAATGCTCCTACAAGCAAAGGGATCCAGTAACTTCCGACATATCTCAGTTTTTGCGACACTTTGATCCTTTTCTGAATATCATCCAATTCTTTTTTAAGATCATCATCCTTCAATGACTCGACTCTAAGCTCTTCGATGAGCTTTTTTGCATTGTTGATCTCTTTTCTGCTTCCGGGGCATTTTCCCAGTTTGTGGTCCGAGCCCGTGAAAGATCCGATAAGCTCATCTGTCTTCTGTTTCCATCCGGTTTCTGAGTTCTCTTCCGCCATTTTCACCTCCCAATTGATTAATAGGCTTTCAAATAGATAAAAGATCCGGTTTCGTAATTTGTTTCTGCATGTTTTGTTCTCAGATCAAGAATATATTTCAAGGCGGCTGTTTAGTCAATATAATAAATTAAAATGTTTTAGAGAAACAATCCCGTGGACAGGTATTTCTCGCCTCTGTCGGGGAAAATGACAACGATGACCCCTTCCTTAACGTTCTTTGCCGTCTCGATCGCAGCGTACATAGCCGCCCCGCTGCTCATTCCGGCGAAGATGCCTTCCTTTTCGACTATGAGCCTTGCAGTATCGAACGCCTGCTCCGTGCTTACCGTGACCGTTCTGTGTATCTTCGAAGGGTCGTATATGGCGGGAACGATGGCTTCCTCCATGTTCTTGAGCCCCTGAATGTAATGGCCTTTTTCAGGATGGGCGGATCAGTAATTGTAGAACTCGATCCTTTTTTTCAGCCAGTTCCTGTGCTCGACGGTATCTTCCCTCAGCTGCCTGAACACGTTATCTACGGCTGGAGCTTCTGACGCGAAGCATTTGAAGAAATCGTCCTCCAGAATGGAGTTTTCCTGTTCGAACGCGATATTGTAAGCTTATTTGTGCGATATTCTGTATTCTCTGCAGTAACTGATGATCTCAGCCACGTTGACCACAGCGTTAACAACAATCTGCGGATCATACGGAGGTATTGTGAAAATGATTGTCCCGTCCTTCATTTTCTTCATTATATCCTTGAGCCAGCATTCGTGCTTTCTTTTCTCTTCAGCCATGAACGGCCAGAGTTCGTCGTTTGGGAATATCTGTTCAAAAAGCTTGTAAAGATTGGAGAGCTGCCTTTCGTATTCAGAATGAACACCGAGATTGTAGTAGACTTCAAAATCTATGTTATCTTCCTCTTCAGGCTCGTGGAACGACTCCTTCAGCATTTTGCAGATGTTTTCTTTCCGGTCTTCATATGCCTCGATGTTCCCGCCTTCCGGTCTTTTGATTTGCTCAAGCCTGGAATGTTCTTCGCTTATAAGGGAAATTGTCTTTTTATAATTTTCTATCCATTCCAGATCGTCTCCATCCAGAAGAGCCTGTATTTCATCCGGCTTGGCTTTCATATCCTTCAGCTTTGACCTTTCTGAATTCCTCGTACACTTCTTCGTGAAGGGCCATCGTTTCTATGAGGTCTTTGAATCTGATGTCTGACACTGACAGTCTCCGGTCATTATATTTACTCAATAAATTTAATCTTTAAATATACGCCAGATAATATGATTTATCATATTTTTTCTTAAGATTCCTGCAGCTTTCTCAGTCTCTTCGCCGAGTTTGCCGCCCGTAAGATGATTATAATAAGGTTCAATTAAAAGAATTCGATCTCTGTCCGTTTGAAGTGAACTGATTCGAGAGTTTCGGCGATATCTTTTATCAGCTGAACCCTCATTTTATACTGAAGGCCGTAGTGGAATTCATTTGCCGCGGTACCGACAAGGAATTTGATGTGATCCGAATTCAGTATGTGTTTAACGAGCCGTACTGCGGCACCGTCTGAGCCGGTTTCCGGAGGTACTGGGCTGCGGAGCAGTCTCTCCGCGGCCGAGAGCGTCATCACGCCTTCTGTTACAAGATCGACCGATTCGAGGGTGCTGACAGGAGGAAGACCGTCTTTCAGGTCATGCATTCCCGTGAATTTGAGCCCCAGCTCTCTGGCTATGATCTCGGATGTTGTTCCGCCGGCGATGATCCTTGCGCCGTCAAATTTGTTGAATTTGCCCGCGAAGGCAAGGTCCTTCTGCGGATCGGCGGGCGCGCCCGTGCAGATGAGCAGTTCTCTCGGCTCTCTGAAATAGAGGCTGAGAACACTCGCGTCGTCCTTGAGTTTGTACCGGTCGTTCATTTCAGCCTTGTTTACGAGCTTTTCGGCAATGTCGGCCGCTGAAATGCCGGGATATTCGTTCAGCGATCTGATCAGGTACTCTGAGGCAGCCTCTCTCCCCCATTCTCCGTCTCCCGTACCCAGTCCGGACTGAGTTATCCCGTCGGTAAACGCAAAAAGCCTGTCGTTAAGCTTTGGAGAAAATACCGCCGTATAAATCATTTTACCCTTATGGTCTCCAGAAGTGAGTTCGATCGTGTTCCATTTTATCGCCTCTTCGCTTCCCTCCCTGATTATCACAGGCAGAGGAGCATCGTATACGATCATGCTCAGTTTCCCGTCGCTCTTGAGGTCGAGTATGGTGAAAGTGGAATAGCTTATCTTCCTTTCGCTGCATTTGGGAAGGATGTTCATTATGAGTTCCGAGGCTTTGTCGATGTCTTTTCTCGCTTCGGTGAAATTAAGCGCCATCGAGGCTGTTAGAGACGCAAGCACGTTCGCCTTTATCCCGCTCCCCATTCCGTCCGAAAGTACGACTATCCTGCGGTCCTCTTCTCTTATATATTTTTTGGCTATCACATCCCCGAACGAATTCTGGCCGTGCTTCGCTTTCTGGAAATAACCGGTATCTGTAAAAATCTCATTCATCTTCAGAGAAAAGTTTAATTACCGAACTTAACACGCTTTCAGTTTTCGACGCGTTCTCACCCAAAAGATACGCTATCTTCTGAACGGTCTCAAGATTTTCTTTTATCACCTGCGCCGCCCTATCTTTCACCTCAGCGCTCCTCACCGAAGGAAGAGTAAGGTCTGATAATATTGCCCCCGCAGCTTTGTTCCTGTCTATCGAGAAAAGAGTGACTTTGAGCTTTCTGCCGTTATTCTCGACATCTTTGGAAATAGTCCCGTCCTCGTTCTGCATGACCGACGAGAACAGCTCAAAACTTTCGAACATCGTTCTAAGATCGGCGCCCTTTAAGCTTCCCGATGTGCTGTAGATCTCAATTACTTCGCTTCCCATCAGTTCCGCGAAAGCATGATTGCAGTCAACTATCTTTAAACCGCTGTCAGCTATGACAAAAGCGGTCGGGTTCTTCTTTAACAGCGAGACCGAAAGCTCCGCCGTATTTCTGGCCGTCTCGATCTGCTTTCTTGTCTCGATCCTTGAAGTTATGTCGAATATCACGCTGACGAATCCGGCCGGTTCTCCCGATCTGTCGGTAAATATGCCCTTATGAAGCTCGATGTTCATCATTCTTCCTTCGGGATCTTTTATGACAGTTTCAACGATTCTACGCATTCCTGTTTTCAGCAGGCTGGCATTAACAGTTTCATTGAGATTATCATAATCTTTGTTGTTCGAATATTCTTCAAGTTTTTTACCTTTGATATCCAGCCTTTTGACACCGGAAACCTCCTCATAGGCTCTGTTGCATCCGATAGCCCTGCCTTCTATGTCCTCATACAGAATCGGGGCCGGGACCGCGTCAAGGATCTCCTGGTTCAGAAATAGGCTTTCGCGAAGTTCTTTTTCCTTTTTCTTTAACTTTTCGATGATCTTTTTTGACAGCACAACGCACTTTGAAGGCCTTGCATTCCCGTCCAGCATTGCCGCAGCGAACTCCCGGCATGTTCTGTATCCGCAGCCGCCGCAGTCGGTCTCTTCCTCTTTTGTGAAGATCTCTACATAGGTCAGAGCCTGTTCCAGCTGTTTGTCAGTGTATTTATTTTTCTTTTCCATTATAATCAGTCCGCCAGTATTTTTTCGACCAGTGAAGACAGTTTGTCAAGATCGGCAGGTTTCTGAATAACCGATCTTACGTTCGGAATGTCAAGATCGAACAGTTCGGCTCCCGCGCTTGCAATCGAAGAAGTAATTATCACGGGCGTCATGTTCTTCTCATCCAGAAGCTGCTGGGCAAAAACGAATCCCTCGTCGGGCTCCTCCATCATAACATCGAGTATAAGAAGGTCAGGGGCGAACTGCTCCATGATCTTTCTCGCGGCCTTCGTATTGAAAGCTGTCATCACCTCGAAACCTCTGCTTCTGAAGAAAGCCCCGTAGGCTGTAGTAATATCGGTATCATCGTCGATTATAAGTATCTTTCCGCCCATTTTTCACCTCATGTATTTTTCAACTGTACTGACAAGGTCGTCAATATCGACAGGTTTTTGAAGTATGCTTTTTATATTGAGCTGCGTTACGTCCATTATCCCAGCGGTCGCTTTTGCTATCGAAGACGAAAGTATGACCGGAATATCCAGTTTCTTCTCTTTAAGTTCGCTGAGGAATAAAAACCCCGAATCGGGCTGCTCCATCATAATATCGAGCATAATAAGATCGGGTTTTTCATTTTCCGCTTTTATCAGACCTTCCTCCGCGGTGAGTGACGAAATAACATCATAACCTTTTTTCTCGAAAACAACTCTGTAGGCGGCTGTAATGTCGCGGTCGTCGTCAACTATCAGAAGTTTTTTCTTTTCCGCTCTGCCGTTAGATCTTTCTGAAAGCACCTTTGCGTAGTATGAGGCTTTTTCGAGAGAAGCAGTCAGGTCAAGTTCTTCAAGATGCGTTGTTTCCGGCAGATTTAAAGGGGTCGTTGTGTAATTGATTATCGACTTTATGCCCGCTTCTGCCATCGTTGAGGCTATTTCCTTCGCGCTTTTTCCGGATGAAGTAATAATGCCTATCGTTATGCCTTCTTTAATTATAATATCTTTAAGCAGGCTCACATGATAGCACGGGATACCCTGATATGACTTGCCCACCAGCTTCTGATCGATGTCGAAAAGAGCCGTAATGAGAAGATTATCGCTTTTATCCGAAAAAAAATTGATCAGGGCTTTTCCTAAATTCCCTACGCCTACTAGGCATATTTCCTGACCCTTTTTCGTGTCAAGTATCTCAGAAATGCTCTTCAGTATTCCGTCGGTCTCATATCCTTTTCTATTGTTCCCCGAATATCCTATATACATTAAGTCCCTTCTGACCTGAACGGGAGTTACATGCGCCATCTCGGCAAGTTCATGCGAATAAAAAAATATTTTGCCTTCTTTTGCCTGATTTTTGAGAAGTCTTCTGTAAAGACACAGCCTTTCTACTGTTTTTTCGTTAATAAATTCCATTTTTAACCTTCGGAACTTAATATTACTGTAAATTCCGAGCCTTTACCCTTCACGGATGCCGCTTTAACATCTCCGTTATAAAGTCCTGCTATCTTCTTTACGGTCGAAAGACCTATTCCGCTGCCCGATATTCCGGCTGTCTCTTCCGTTTTTATCCTTGAGAACTCTTTGAAAAGCTTACCTATATCATTTTCCGCTATACCTATACCTGTATCTGCTACCGAGAAAGTCACTCTGCCGTTTTCCGAAACGGTGTTTATCCTCACTTCGCCTCCGTCACGGTTGTATTTTACCGCATTTGATATCAGATTGGAACATATGATCGAAATTTCCGTACGGTCGGCTTTGAGATTTATACTCGCGGGCTCAAATTGAACGCTGATATTCTTTTTCCTGATCTCATCAGACAGATTCTCAAGCGTTTCATTTATCACTTCGTCGATCCTGACTTCGCCGAGTTCTCTTTTCTTTTCGCCCGATTCAATTCTTGTCAGGTCCAGAAGGTCAAAGATCAGCTTTTCCATGTCCTTAATCCTTATCTGGGATCTTTTGATGAATTCGTCGTAAGCAGAAATGTCGGGCCCCGATATTTTTTTCTCCATCAGCTTCAGGTAATTGCTCACGGCGGCTATAGGAGATTTTAATTCGTGCGACAGAACCGAAATGAACTGGAACCTGATCTTCTTCTTCTCTTCGAGAAGTTTTTTGGCCGTCGAGCTGAGTATCTGATGTTTTACAGCCTTAAAAACCGAATCTTTAAGCTCCTGCGGGGTAAAAGGCTTTGTGACGAAATCGTAAGCGCCGTTCTTTGTGGCATTTATAGCCGTCTCGATAGAGGCGAATGCTGTTATCATTATGGTTATAACCGGATTCTGTTCGTCATGAAGTATCTTCAGAAGATCTGTTCCGTTCATACCGGGAAGCTGATTGTCCAGAAGCAGCACGCCGTACTCTTTTGACTTGAGAAGCTCAAGTCCCTCTTCGGCGCTGCCTGCCGTATCAATATCGAATCCGTAATCGTCTTCGATATAACTTAAGCTGACTGTAAAATTCCTGAGAACCCTTTTTACTGATTCTCTTATACCCTCTTCGTCATCTATAACAAGTATTTTCATCTTTTCCATCAAATTCTCCGTTTATGTCCTTGGAAGAACAATTATAAATCTGGTGTATGTCGGTCCCTTTGAGGCGTCAGCGTTGGTCTCGACGATTATCCTCCCGCTGTGCATCTTGACGATCCCGTAGCAGACTGCCAGACCCAGTCCCGTTCCTTTTCCCATCGTTTTAGTTGAAAAGAAAGGCTCGAAAAGCCTCTTCTTATTCTCTTCGGTTATACCCGGACCGTTGTCCTCCACGATAAAATACGCCTGATCCTTTTCTGAAAAGCCTGATATCTTTATTTTTCCTTCCGGTCCGGCCGCATCTATAGAATTATTCACAAGATTGACTATCACCTGCGTCATCTGGCTCTCGTCCAGATCGACCGTCTGCTCATCTTCGCCGCTGTCTATCTTCAGGTCAGTTGTTCCCGGGATTATCAGACTAGTCCTCACGG
Source organism: Candidatus Delongbacteria bacterium (assembly GCA_036721445.1). Taxonomy (GTDB): domain Bacteria; phylum UBA4055; class UBA4055; order UBA4055; family UBA4055; genus UBA4055. The sequence goes on along the minus strand of DAIMKZ010000025.1, from coordinate 14,050 downwards.
AATATAAGAAATTTTTTATAGAGACATGTTTTTTATTGATCTCGTTCTTCCTCGCGAAATTTAAAAGCCCCGAAAGTATGGTCTTGCAGCGATTTGCCTGGGTAGCGATGGTATCGAGATCTTTGTACATTTCAGAACCGGGATCGCATTCATCCTTCAGTATGTGGCTGTACATCAGAACGACACCGAGAGGATTGTTGACTTCGTGAGCTATCCCTGCTGAAAGCTGACCCATCGTGGCGAGTTTTTCGGAGTGTTTTAAAGCGTCCTTCATTGAGGCGAGCTCGCTGTTCTTGTTCTCCAGGCTCTCAAGCATGCTGTGGAGCTTCTCTATTGTCATGAAATAAACCAGAAGGGATACGCCGAGAACGATGAAGAAAGATACTAAAACCGAAGCGGACAGAAGATGCCTGATCAGCTGCCCCGTCTCATCATCTTCGTTCACTATAGCGCAGACAAAGTATTCAAAATCGGGGAAATGATCGTAGGCTATCATTTTCTTCCTGCCGTCAAGCTCCGAAACGAACCTTTTCACGCCTTTCTTTTCATTCATAATAGTCTGTATTATAGAAAGCCGGCTCCAGTCGCTGCCGTCAGATCTGGGATTTATTATCATTCGGGCGGATTTGTCGAAAACGAACGGAAAACCCGACCTTCCAATTCTCAATTCGCTGAATTTCTTTGAAAGTACCGGGAGGTCTTTTTCTTTTGATCCCACGAACAGCATTCCGACGATCTCTCCCCTGTACTTTATTGGTTCATAACCTGTAATGTACCAGTCGTTGACCACATACGCCCTCCCGAAATAACTTTCGCCTTTCTCTATGCTTTGCGCTATCGGGGAATCGAAAGTTATTATCGTGCCGACTGCTCTTTTGTCGTTGTCGTTCATGACGTTGGTCGATATCCTGACATATCCTTTTTCAGTTTTCTGGAATACTGTCGCCTTGCATCCGAGAATACTTTTCAAAGTATCGACAAAATCGAAATTATTATGGAGTTCCTTATTGTTCAGATACCACTTATCGACCAGAACCGTGCCTGAAGAATCATCCAGCGAAAAAACAGTTCTTTCCCCCGGTATGAAGAAGCCCTTTCTGTAGAAGATCTCGTTACTGACCCTGAGATCTTTCTTTGCGTTCTCCATTTTGAGTTCGTATTCTCTCTCAAACATCTTCATCAGGGATTCCACTTCGGAATCAAGATTGTTGCGGATCGACTCGTAGAGCGTTTCTTTTGAAAGCTCTATGGATGCGTATGTAGTCACCGCAATGGAGATGATGATGATCAGAAGTATCGGCAGAAATATCCTGATCTTCGTAGGGAAATTAATGAATTTTTTCCTGAAATATCTTCGTACTTTTTTAACCTGCTTTCCGGTCTGGTATCTTATTTCTTCATGCACCATTTTCTTAACTGTATTCTTTAATTATATTCTTAACCTCTTCAGGCTTAACATTGCCGTAAACCTTATCCCCGATCATCACGACCGGTGCAAGACCGCAGGCTCCAATACATCTTAATGTGTTTATTGAAAATTTGCCGTCGGCTGTCGTCTGACCGTTCTTTACCTCCAGCCTGCTTTCGAACTCGTGCAGGACTTTCTCCGCGCCCTGGACATAGCAGGCTGTTCCCATACAGATCGAGACAGGGTGTTTTCCTTTGGGCTCCATTGTAAAATATGAATAAAAAGTCAAGATTCCATATACTTTTGATGCAGGAACCCCTACGCTTTCGGCTACCGCGTTCTGGACTTCCTTGGGAAGAAAACCGTAATGACTCTGAGCTTTGTGAAGTATAGCGATAAGCTCATTAGGATCATTGTTGAATTCGGCGCATATTCCGGCCACGGTCTCTTTTATTTGTTGCTGTTTCTCGCTGCAGGACATTTTTTTCTCCGTAATTTTGTTATTCCGCGACGATGGCGTTGAATCTGCATTTCTTTATACAGGCGCCGCATTTTATACAGATCTCCTGATCTATAAGATGTTTATGCTTCAGTTCTCCCGAAATTGCTTCAGCCGGACAAACACGCTTACACGCTCCGCATCCCACGCAGTTCTCTTCTATTATCCTGTAGGTGATCAGAGCCCTGCACTGTTTAGCCTCGCATTTTTTATTCACGACATGATCGTAGTATTCGTTATAGAAATTATCGAGAGTCGAAAGTACTGGGTTAGGAGCTGTCTGGCCCAGACCGCACAGAGATGTCGATTTTATTATATTGCCGAAATTCTTAAGCTTATCCAGGTCGCTCATTTCACCGTGTCCGTGAGTGATCTTGTTTAATATCTGATAAAGAACTTTATTTCCTTCCCTGCACGGAACGCATTTTCCGCAGCTCTCTTCAACGGTGAAATCAAGATAGAACTGGGCTACGGCGACCATACAGTCATCCTCGTCCATCACTATCATACCGCCTGAACCCATCATCGATCCGGCGGCTTTCAGGCTCTCGTAATCGATAGGAGTATCGAGATGTTTTTCAGTAAGGCAGCCTCCCGACGGTCCGCCGGACTGAACAGCCTTGAACTTTTTGCCGTTCATGATGCCGCCGCCGATCTCGTAGATCAGTTCACGCAGTGTAGTTCCCATAGGCACTTCGACCAGCCCGACGTTCCTGACTTTTCCGGCGAGCGCGAACACTTTTGTACCTTTTGAGCCTTCCGTACCGATAGACGAGAACCATTCTGATCCCCTGTTGATTATCGCAGCAACATTGGCGAAAGTCTCGACATTGTTAACGTTCGTAGGCTTGTCCATATAACCCTTCTGTGCGGGATACGGAGGTTTCATCACGGGTTCTCCCCTGTTCCCTTCCATAGATCTGATAAGAGCCGTCTCTTCTCCGCAGACGAACGCCCCGGCACCGTATTTCAGCCTTAATTTAAAGCTCACATCAGAACCCATTATATTATTTCCCAGAAGGCCTGCTTCTTCGGCCTGCGCTATAGCTATTTTCAACCTCTTTATAGCTAAAGGATATTCGGCTCTTATATATATGTAGCCCTCGTCCGCGCCGATGCAGTATCCGCATATGGCCATAGCCTCCAGAACAGAATGCGGGTCGCCCTCCAGGACAGATCTGTCCATGAACGCCCCCGGATCCCCTTCGTCAGCGTTACATATTACATATTTTTTATCCGATACCGAAGCGGCGCACAGTTCCCACTTTTTCCCCGTGGGAAAACCGCCTCCGCCTCTTCCCCTGAGCCCGGAAAGCTTTATTTTCTCGATCACTGATGCCGGAGAATCATCGAAAATACATTTTCCGAGAGCAGCATAACCGTCACACGCGATATAGTCTTCAATTCTCTCAGGATCAATATGACCGCAGTTCCTCAGCGCTATCTTTACCTGTTTGCTCTTCATCATTGATTTCCTTCTATTATAAAGTCAAGCTTTTCACCCTTCATTACGTAATCTTCTATTATCGATTCCGCTCTTTTTACGTCCACTTTTCCAAAGACTACAGGCTCACATCCCGGCATCGTTACTTCGACGGTCGGTTCTGAATGACAGAGTCCCAGACATCCGGTCTGAACCACGAGCGAATCTTTTGGCAGTTTAGGCATTCTTTCCTTGAAAAGAGCTAAAACAGGTCCTGCACCTGAAGCGATGCTGCAGGTGGCCATCGCGATCTTGACGACCACCTTTGACGAAAGGGATTCCTTTTCTTTTTTCAGGCTTGTACTCAGATGTTTGAACTCTTCGTAATTCTTTGTTCTTTCCATTTTATCCTTCCGGTTTAAGATCATTATTGAGCGTATTTCTTAACGTTCTCCACAAGCTTGTCAAGATCGACCGGCTTCTGCATGATAATCTTTGCGCCAAGTGAATTGAGATCGAAGTTCATTTCGCTCGCCTTTGCTATTGAAGAGCAGAGAATTACCGGAACATTTATTCCTTCCTGCTGCATTTTCTGTAAGAACTCGAATCCTGAGTCAGGTGTTTCCATCATGACGTCGAGAACTATAACGTCAGGATTTTCACTTTTAACTCTTTCGAAACCTTCCGAACCGTTCGTTGCCGAAACAACATCGATCCCGTTCGCTTCCAGGATCGCTTTGTATGCTGCGATGAAGTCTATCCCGTCATCGATTACCAGCGCTTTTTTTCTTTCCATTTTGTTCTCCTTTTTTCTATTTGTTATCATTTACTCAATAACTGTTACAAATTTAACAAATAAAAACCGCAATGTCAAGAGTTTTCTTTTATTTTTATTTCTTTTTTATCTTTTATTCATTAAAATTAATCGAATTTTCTGGAGTGCGAAATTGGATATAATAAAAACAGTGATACTTCTGTCTTTCAGCAACCTCTTTATGCTTTTTGCATGGTACGGACATGTTAAGAAAATGAGCGCAAAACCTCTTTTGACCGTCATCCTGATCAGCTGGGGCATTGCTCTGTTCGAATACATTCTTCAGGTCCCTGCGAACAGGATCGGAGGCAGAATAATGAACTTCGGGCAGCTCAAAATACTGCAGGAGGCAATTACATTACTTGTCTTTGTACCTTTCTCGCTGTACTTTTTAAAGGAAAAGCTGAATTCTGATTATTTTATAGCAGCAGCTTTCATCCTGACCGGAGTTTTCTTTATTTTCAGGAAAAAAATCACCGGCATCTGATTCTTTATATTTCAATGCCTGAATTCAACCCCGAACGGGAACTTAATTTATGAAGAGTTTCTAATGCGTGTTCCATTTTTCTTTCAACTGAAAAGTCTTTTCTTTCGTAATAATAATATGCGTAATTTCCCGCTGCCTGCATTATCCTCAGGCAGCCGAAAATGCTTAGAAACTGTCTGAAAACATCGTATCTGTCACATATATGGCGTGAAGCATTATAATAATATGAAGACAGATCATCTTCCATTCCATCATAATCCGCAGTTCCGGAGCTGTATATAAATGAGGCCGCATCATAATAGAACGAACCTTTTCTTCCCGACTGGAAATCTATCAGATAAAGTTTATCATCCTTAAGCATTATGTTCCTTGACTGGAAATCTCTGAACATAAAATAATTCGTACTAAGTACTGAAGCGGAATCAATAACTTCATTTATAAAAACACGGAATTTTAAAGGGTCGTATCTCTTATAATATTTTTTGAGGAAAAATTCTTCGAATCTTAAGGTGTCTCTTTGCATATTGGCTTTGTCGAAAACGGGATCCTGACAGCATTTTGAATAATCGATCCTGTCATAAAGCGCCGTCTGGATCTGCGGTAGAAGGGTCATTATGTCTTTGTATATCTTCCTGATACTTACGACATCGCCGTTCTGAGCGCAATTTTTGCAAAAAGAGTTAACTGTAATGTCTCCGAGATCTTCTATAAGATAGGCCGATCTGTCTTCCGAGACGGCAATAAGTTTCGGAACATTGAAATCGTTCTGCTCGAATGTCTCTCTAAAACTCAAAAACGCCACGTTCTCGTTTATGTTCGACCCCGATACCGCTATCACGGTACCGGTCTTTGAATTTATCCTGAATATCTTCCTCTCGGAATAATCTCCTTTCAGCCTTTTGATCTCGGGGTCGGTTATCCCCGCTTTAGCGCATAATGACAGAACATCTTTCATACGAAAATCTTTTTTAATATATCGCCCTTCACTTTTATATATGCGGTCTCTTTTGTTCTTTCGTCAGTTTTGACCAGTTCCGATATGCCGCAGCCCTGGACGAAGATAACTTTTTCGTCATCTTTGAGGCAGATAATATCTTTCCTCAAAATTAAAGGTATTTTTTTGTCGCCGGCCGTTTTACTTATCTTTTCGGCCTTACTCTTACCGAAAGGCATAAAAGTGTCTCCCTCGTGTACCGTTGAGATTTTTATGTTCCCTTTAGTTTTTCCGATATCAATGTAGTATTCTGAACTTTTATCAGTTCCGACAGTGACAACAGGCTTATTTTCGAAGATATCTCTGTTTATGACCAGTATGCTGTTTCTGCTTATCGTGACGGAGAGCCCGCCCGTACCGGACTCTGAACGGGAACCGCCGGCAATTTTTTTGAGTATCGAACCGGTCTTTTCCCTGTCGATACTGTAACTGAATCCCGCTTTTCTCAACGCGAGGCGAAATACCGATGCTTTCAGGCAGGGATCTAGAGAATTGAAACCGTCATACCTAATTATTGATATACCTTCAGAAGTTCTCATCATCCTCTTTGATAGCTTCTCTGTTTCTTTATCAATATGGTTTTTAGCCTCTCTTATGCTTAAGGAAAAATTGTTGAGAGAATTCTTTATCTCTCTGTTGAGTTCATTTTCGATTAGCGGTATTATTATGTTCCTTATTTTATTACGGGAAAAATCCGTTCCCGCATTAGTCGAATCCTCAAAGAACTTCAGGTCTCTTTCTGATGCGTAATCAAGTATTTCACGCCTGGTGAAATCCAAAAGCGGGCGTATGAATCTGCCGCGGATTTTCTTTATTCCGCTGGCGCCTTCAAGACCCGATCCCCTGATTATATTGAAAAATACGGTTTCCGCATTGTCGTCCGCGTGATGCCCCTGAGCTATGCAGCCGAGATCCCCGGAGAGCCTGCCGTAGTGAAAGTACCTCAGTACGCGCGCAGCAGTCTCAATGGTCATTTTACTTTCTTCTGCATATTTCTTCACATTAAGGTTTATAATCTTCAGCTTAACATTGCAGGCTGCGCATGTTTCCTTCACGAACTTTTCTTCGGCGGAGGACTCTTTTCCCCTCAACTTGTGGTTGAAATAGATCACTTCAGGCTCAGGGATCAAATTATCTTTCCATAACCTGACAAAAATATCAAGCAGCACACCGGAATCAATTCCCCCGCTGAAAGAGACAGCAGTCCGCATGTTCCTTCCGCTTTCTTTAAGTTCTGTTATGAATCGCTTTATTTTGTTATACATTACTTCTACCGCGCAAAGATCAGCCTGCCTTTTTTTGTGACAGTTTTTCCGTCATTGAATCTGGCTCTGAGAATATAAATATAGACGCCGTTGGCGGGGATATCACCGTCTGCGTCCCTTCCGTTCCAGAACAAAGACTGGAACTGATCTGAATAATCGACGGTTAAGTTCTCAAGCGTTTTAACCTTCCTGCCGTTTATTGTATAGATCGAGACAGAATAAGATATAAGATCGGAAGGAAGATTCACGCTGAACCCGAAAGTAGTTCCGCTACTTTTTACAGGATTCGGATGATTTAGAAGATTACCTATCCATTTTCCGTTCTTTGTACTTTCGTTCACTGTAGTAAAATTCTGAACGGTTTCATTGTAATTATTAAAATTGTCCCATGCCGAAACTTTAATTATATGACTGCCCGCTGAAAGGTCGACGAACTGATAAAAGGCCGCACCGCTCTGATATGAATTGAGATCATAACTGAAATTCGGAGTTACGTCGACAGGGTTGCCGTCCACTTCCATTATGATCTTATGACCTATCCCGCCTGAAGTGTTGATTCCGTTCTCATCTTCTATCCTGGCGTAGATCACAGGGCTCTGCCCTATCGGGTCTCCCTCGATGTAATTCTCGCTGTTGAAGAATACCTTAATCGAAGGAGGTATGCTGTCGGTGACCGAAGCTTCCGGGTCGCCTTTTATCGAAACGCTGTCGATGGAGCCGGTGAATTCGATGCCGTCAGTGTTCCTGCCGTAAAAATGCACCCTGCCTTTGTTGTCGCCGTATGTAAGGTCCTTGGGGAGAATGAATCTTGTAACGGATGATCCTTCCTGCATTTCAGACCTTGCAGACAGTATTATCTTTCCCGGAAGTGTGTATCTTAAAGTATCTATATTGTATGTAAGCTGGGGCCACTGATCGCTGTTGTAATAAGCTCTTCTAACCTCTGAATCTACTATCACTGTGTTAAGTGTTCCGTTGTTCCCCGTTATTCCCGCCGTGTCCATATCGAGCGTGGAGAGTATAGAGTCGGGTCTGAGGGTGAATAACTCGACCGAACTGTGTGATCTGACTATTTTTTTGTCCCCGAAAAGTTTTAGTGCCGGATCTCCAAGCAGCATGAACCTGGCGCTGTTGCCCGATTCCGGTTTGTCGTTCTTGCCTTCCTTGAGCGCCTGACCTATCGTAAGTTTGCTGAGCTCGTCTCTGAAAGCCGAACTTAAAATTGAGCCGAAGAACTTCTCGTTAGATGTGGAAAAAACATCGCTTACGCTGTTGATCAGGCCTATGCTGCCTTTTCCAGGACTGAGAAGCATCTGTTCCGCAAGATACTTGATTCCGATATCGTTGAAAACGCCGAACTTGCAGGTGGCTCCTAACATAAAATAATACCTGTCAGGATTATAGACCTTTGAAAAAGTTGAAGTGGTAAAGAGCTTCTCATGCGCCAGCTGCATCGGAGCACCGTGGCCTATATAACAGAAGATGTTAACCCCCCCGTTCAGCTTCCTGATCAGGTCCTGTTCAGCTTTCGGTTTCAGATAAAGTCCCGTTGCGGCGGAGTACTCAAATGGATATTCGGTCATATACAGTTTATCGGTGTAGTAATAATCCGGTATCGAATCGGCTATGTATCTTTCGGTATTGCCTATATGAAAAGTCTCGGCCCAAGTACCGTCGCCGTTCAGGCTCCTTTCGTCATCTCCGACCAAAAGTATCTTAGATCTCTGATTGTCGATATTCCCGTTCTTCATAAAGTCAGTAGTTTTTACGACGATATTCCTCAGTTCTGAGATGTTCGAAGCCGGGAACCTGCCTAAAGAAACATGCTGTGCATAGCTTAATGAAGAGAGATTGGCGTAGAAATCATCTGAACCTCTGCCGAAAAAACTTATGTAATTAGGATCTGCCGGATAGATGAGGTTCTTCTCGGACGACTGGTTTTCCGGATATATGTAATAATTTCCGTCCCCCGCCAGAATGAAATATTCAGATCCCCAGTTCTCATGCGCGTACCGTATGAAGTTTCTTGTTGCTGCAGGTTCCTGGTACCCTCTTCCGAACTCGTTGGAAAGGGAATCTATGCTCACTAAAGCGATCGAATTAACGCCGTTGTCATATGAATTTACATGAGTGTTTATATACTCTCTTCCGTCACCGTCGTTCTTGAAGAAGCTGATAAATTCGTCAGGCGCTATTATCACCATGTCCGCCGTCCTGTTCACCGAATGGAGGGAAGGCGAATTCCTGTTGTCATAGACACTTAATGAGACCGGATTTTTATAAGTGCCCGAGAAAAGAAGATATGACCTTACGGAATCGATGTCGGCGATGCAGTAATCTCCGCTTAGGTTTGAATACCTGACATTGTAAGGATCGGATATGTCGTAAATATCTTTTCCAGCAGAGCTTCCAAGGTTCATTCTGGTCCTGACCCCGGGTGTTCCTTCCGCATAGAAATACTCATCGGTTGCGGACGCTTCAACTGCGGCTGAATAAAGGACCTCGTACCCGTTATAGTATTTGGGAATTGAAGTGGAGGCATTCTTCATTGAAAGAACATTCTCTCCGTCAGGGATAAAAAATGAAGGATCGAATTCATGCTCAGCCGTTTGAACTACAGAAGAAAAGAGCGAACCGGGTTCGCTGTTTATTGTATATTCGATCCTTGCGCTGTTGCTTAGGATCTCGTTTGAATTTCTGACCCTTATCAGAACAGAATCTGTCTGAACCATGTTCCTGAAGCTGAAAGAAACTGAATGCGTCGAGAACGGTTCAATGCTTTTTCCGTACCATAGAAAATAGTTATAATCCAGATAGTAATTCTCGTTCCTTGTTTCATTGAATACATGTTTTGTGAATACAGATATTTCCTGAGAGTATTCCGTTCCTGTAAGAGCAGCCGGCTGCATATCTTTTCCGTTCCCCGGGCTGTCAGTTCCTAAATCTATCCAGTAATATGTGTGTCCGGAATATTTGTTATAATAATAGCTCTGTGCTGAACCGTCCCTCGTCAGCGCTGAAGCGGCGTAGAAAATAATGTAGTCGTTATCGTTAAAATAACCGTCTGAATTCGTGTCGATCACCCTGCGTCCGATCTCCTGTGCGCCGTGGTAAGGCGAGGCTTCAGGGTTATTGTCCAGATCCTTTCCCGCAGACGAATAAACTTTTATCCTTGAGCACATCACGGCGCTCAGGTCTAGTCCCAGGCTTCTCAGCGCGGCTCCCGATATCCTGTATATTCCGTCGTCTTTTACTTTAACTTTTATCCGTTCTGTCCCTATGTCCAGAAAACACGGTTCTTTCGTTTTTTTCAGCCGCGCGGGATCAGCCTTTGCGTAGCCTGCATTGACCACGCTTTTCAGAAAGGAGCTTTTTATATCCGATACATCCGCAGGTTCGCTTTCGAACTCCTTTGAGAATCTGATGCTGATATCTGTCCTCCCCGCGAATTCCGCAGTTTTCCCTTTTATTACCAGCGGTCTCAGTATAAGCCTGTAGAGCTCCATTCCCTCATAGTGACCGAAACGCACGATACCGGCATGCTCCTTTTCGGTATCCGCCCGTTCTTCTGGTATTACATATTTTTCTGCCGAGATCCCTCCGGGACCGGGAATGAACGACTTTGAAGGCACAAGCCCGGCAGTACTGAAATATTGCGTTCCCGTTGTTCTGTAGGATAAGGTCGGCAAAGCACCTTCCGGAACTGCGAAAGTGTATATCCTTTCGAAAGTTTCAGTTGACGGAAAATCAGTTGAGGGAGAATAATTATCTGGAAGGATCAGCCGCTTATACCTCAACCCGCCGATCTGAACATCTTCAATTTTATGATAAGAACCCGCTGCGTCAGAGATCTCAATACCTCGCTTTGACGAGAATATCTCAGAACCGGCGGCAAATAGAGCTGTTGTTGTAAGAATGAGAAAGGTCATTTTTTTAAACAATATGATCTCCTTTTATCTGTTCAGAAGTTTTACCGAATCTCCTCTCTCTTCCCTGATAATTAATAACCGCGTCAAAAAGATCGTCTTTCCTGAATTCAGGCCATAGCTTATCAGTCACATAAAATTCAGTGTATGCGCACTGCCAGAGCAGAAAATTACTGATCCTTATATCGCCTCCTGTTCTGATCATAAGCTCTGGATCCGGTGCTTCAGGATTGTACAGACAGCTTCTTATATCGTCTTCGGTTACTGAAGTTTTACCGGAATCAATAAGTTTACGGACAGCTCTTACGATCTCTTCTCTTCCGGAGTAACTGATCGCAAGCATCAGGGTCATACCCGTGTTCAGTGAAGTTCTTGAAATAACATCGTCAAGTGATTTTCTGGCTTTGTCAGGAAGATGTTCGATCTCTCCTATCGGAAAGACTTTCACATTTTTTTTCATTAGTGAATCGATCTCTTTGTATATTGTCTCTACAAGCAGGGACATAAGCATATTGACCTCGAATTCAGGTCTGTTCCAGTTCTCTTTTGAAAACACATATAGTGTGAGATAACTGACTCCTAGATCAACGCAGGCTTCAATGGTATCGCGTGCGGAATTTACACCTTCAAAGTGACCGCTGACCCTCTCCATTCCCTGTTTTACCGCCCATCTGCCGTTACCGTCCATTATCACGGCTATGTGAACCGGGATATTACCGTTTGTCAATATTTCTTTTAATTTGCCCGACGGGTCCTGCATCGTTCCCTCTTTTGTTTTTGATTAAATTTAAACATTTTTTATTAAGATTCAAACAAATACTTTAACTGCCGGCAATTACAAAAGTTTGAAAATAAAAAAAGCAGGCTCATGCCTGCTTTTTATTCACACAGCCGAAAATTATTTCTTCATGTATTTCTGAGCTTCTTTTGCCCTGCCGAGCCTGACAAGTGCTATCTGTATGGAATCTCTGACTTTATCCTGCCATTCGGGTGTCATATTTTCAAATTTCGGTTCGAGAAGGTCAGCAACTTTCTGGAATTCCTCTTTCTGACTGTAAAATTCACCCAGAAAGTATGTTGCTTCGCCGTCTTCCGGCTTCAACTGCACTATCTTCTCGAAATTGGCTATAGCTTCGTCAATCTTACCGATCTTTTTATACATTATACCCTGATTGAAGAGTATATCAACATTCTCAGGATCCGATTCGAGCATCTTCTCGTACATAGGAAGCGCTTTGTCGTATTCCTCTTTTGACTCATAATATTTTGCGGTCTGAAGCAGCGCATCGTTATTTGTCGGGTCGAACTCAAGTATTTTGGTCAGTGTCTCAAATGCTTTATCGAGCTCATTCCTTTCAGTATAGATGTTCGACAAGTTTATGTAGGCTGAAACATAATTTCCTCCGTCAACCGCGAAGTCTCCGTATTTTAAAGCTTCAAGGAAAAGTTCCTCCGCTTTGTCTTTCTCGCCAAGCTGCAGATGAATCATTCCGATTATGTATTTTGTTATGAAGTCGTCGTTTTTGATATCATCGGCCAGTTCAAGATCGGAAAGAGCCAGTTTGAATAGTTTTTCGGCTTTCTCGGGATCCGCGCTTACGATCTGAACCGCGGCGTTAAACTTTTCATTTATTCCGGTACCTCTCAAAACACCGAATGCTTTCAGAGACATGTTGGCGATGTTCTCTTTTTCATATTCCGGGTCAAGCTGCTTTACCTTTTTGAAACTATCATTCATTTTATTCCATGTTTCCTGCTTGAAATGAATGTATCCTTCAAGGTAGCATGCTTCAACGTTATCCGGCTGAGTTTCAAGAACCAGAGCAAGTTCTTTCTGAGCTTTCTGGAGGTCGTCCCTGTTCATACTTATCTTTGCTTCGGTAAGATGCGGATTTGTAGGTGCGCAGCTTTGTAAAACAAAGGAGGCGATCAAAACTAAGACTGATGCTGCTAAAACTTTTTTCATCTTTCGATTCCCTATTTTAATTAGCTTTTTAAAAAACGGAAATATAGTCAGACAGCGACTTTTAGTCAAGGAAAAATACAGTTTCACATTTAACGATTTATTTGTTATATTTCGCATCCGTACAGGATAAAATTACGATTAGGGAAGTATATGACGGATATTGATAAATATAACCGGCTGGAAGAGATCGAAATGACTGTGCCTTTGGTCAAAACGAAACAGAGGGTCGACAAGTATATATGCTCATTCCTCAAAAACGTAAGCAGAAATAAGATACAGCAGCTTATAGACAACGGTTATGTTTCCGTCAATTCCGAGAGAGTCAGATCGAACTATATTCTGGCATCGGGTGATAAGATACATATTGACCTGCCAAGGGCTGAAAAGAAAGAGATCCTGCCTGAAGACATCGACCTTGATTTCGTATATCAGGACGAATATCTCGCAGTCATTAACAAGCAGGCCGACCTGGTCGTACACCCCACATATTCAGCTGTTGACGGTACGCTGGTAAACGCCCTCATGTTCCATTTCGGTAACGAACTTTCTTCAATAAACGGCGATCTCAGACCGGGGATTATTCACAGACTTGACAAGGATACGACAGGACTGATGGTGGTCGCAAAGAACGACCTGGTCCACAGCCCACTTTCAGAGCAGTTCGCCGAAAAAACAGCTGTGAGAGAATACATCGGCATCTGCATCGGGAGAATAAAGCCCGCTTCAGGCAGGATCGAAACTTTTCTTAAAAGATGGCAGAAGGACAGGAGGATCGTCGTAGTCTCGAAATTCGACGGAAAGCGGGCTGTCACGAATTATGAAACAATCGAGGAATTTAATAAGTTCTCAATCGTCAAATTCGTACTCGAAACGGGCAGGACTCACCAGATTAGAGTTCACATGAAACATCTGGGTCATCCGCTTTTAGGAGACAGGACATATGGAGGAGACAATCTAAAACAGATAAATCTTCCGAAAAATCAGGTGAACAGAATAAAGGAAATGCTGGAAATACTTCCCAGGCAGGCGCTGCATGCAAGGAAACTTGAATTTTTTCATCCTGTCCTGAAAAAGAGAATGAGCTTTGAATGCGACCTGCCGGAAGATATTAAAAAAATCATATCTCTTATACGGGAGTACGGTTACTGATGAACTTTGTAATTGATTAATGTAAATTTGAGAGCTATATTTAGACGCGCAATTAATAATAACGGTGAAAAGACGGGAGATCGGATCAGATATGAAAAATTACACGTTGATAAAGTTAA